>NZ_JBQENM010000019.1:0-133749 GCF_052044795.1 Ensifer sp. 22521 | reverse complement strand
GGGCAGCCGCATCACCACCCGCGATGGCGTCGAGATCTATTACAAGGACTGGGGTCCAAAGGATGGCCCGGTCGTCGTGCTCAGCCACGGCTGGCCGCTGTCGTCGGACAGCTGGGAAGCGCAGGCCTTCCACCTCGCCGCCAATGGCTTCCGCGTCATCACCCATGACCGCCGCGGCCATGGGCGCTCGTCGCAGCCCTGGGACGGCAACGACATGGATCACTATGCCGACGACCTTGCCGATCTGATCAATGCGCTCGATCTGAAGGGCATCTTCCTTGCGGGCTTTTCCACCGGCGGCGGCGAGATCAGCCGTTACATCGGCCGCCACGGCACCAGCCGCGTCGCCAAGGCCGGGTTGATCTCGGCGGTGCCGCCGCTGATGGTCAAGACCGACAAGAACCCCGGCGGCCTGCCGAAGGAGGTGTTCGACGGGCTGCAGGCGGCAAGCCTCAAGGATCGCTCGAAGCTCTACCGCGATATCGCCTCGGGTCCGTTCTTCGGCTTCAACCGCCCGGGTGCGGTTGCCTCTCAGGGCATGATCGACAGTTTCTGGCTGCAGGGCATGATGGGCGGTCACAAGAACACCTATGACTCGATCGTTGCCTTCTCGCAGACCGATTTCACCGAGGACCTGAAGAAGTTCGATGTGCCGACCCTGATCATCCATGGCGATGACGACCAGATCGTGCCGATCGACGCGGCCGCGCGGGCTTCGAAGAAGCTCGTCCCACATGCGGAACTGAAGGTCTATGCCGGTGCCCCGCATGGCATCACCGACACGCACAAGGACCAGCTCAGCGCCGACCTGCTCGCCTTTGCCAAGGCCTGATGCTTGCTCGCCGGTGGCGCCCAAGGGGCGCACCGGCACCTTTCCTCAGACGTTTCAGCCAAGGACTAAAGCCATGACCTCTTCCCGCATTTCCACCGACTCATCCGGTCTCGATCGTCGTGAATTCCTTGCCGGTTCCAGCGCGATTGCTGCTTCCGTCCTCCTGCCGAAAGGTACCTACGCCGCTGACATCCATCGCCTTCGGCACGGCAGCTTCGATATTTCCGTCGTCAGCGACGGCTTCATCATGCTGCCGGTGAGCATCGTGCTGCCGGATGCGACGCCTGAAGAGCGGCCGGACATCATGCGCCGCCTCGGCGGCACGCCCGAACGCGCGCCGTTTCATACCAATATCCCCGTCATCCGCACCGGCGGTGATCTGATCGTGGTCGACGACGGCTCCGGCAATCACTTCCAGGAGAGCGCCGGCAAGCTCCGCGCCAATCTGTTGGCCGCTGGCATCGATCCGGGCCTGGTGACGAAGGTGGTACTGACCCACGCCCATCCCGATCATGCCGGAGGCACCCTTGGCGTCGACGGCAAATTGACCTTTCCGAACGCGCAGTATTTCGTTTCGGAGGCCGAGTGGCAGTTCTGGACCGATCCGAACTTCGAAAAGGTGATGCCGCAGGCGTTGCATGGCTTTGCCAAGGGCGCGCAGCGCGACCTCTTTGCCGTTCAGGACCGCCTGACCCTGGTCAAGCCCGGCGACGAGATCGTCAGCGGCATGCAGGTGCTCGATACGCGCGGCCATACGCCCGGCCACATCTCGCTTCAGCTTGCCGGTGGCGACGGGGCGGGACATGACGGCCTGGTGATCACGGGCGATGCGGTGACCAGCAATGTCGTCTTTTTCGAACATCCCGACTGGCATTTCGGCTTCGACACGGATGCCGAACTGGCCTTGAAGAACCGCAAGGCCCTGATCGACAGGGCGGCATCGGAGCGGCTAGCGTTGCTTGGCTATCACTGGGCCTATCCGGGGATCGGGCGCGCCGAGCGGAACGGCTCAGCCTATCGTTTCGTCGCGGCGTTGTAACCGCGACGAGCAGTCCTCAACGAACGCGAGCGACGTTGCCGACGGGCGCCTTCTCAAGCGCCCGTCGATCCATTCTCAGAGTGCGAGCTCGCTGTCCTTGATGTCGCTGATCGGTGCGAGGAACGGCAGGTCGAACGGACGCAGATCGCTGCGTTCGGCGGTCAGCTGCGGCCAGTCGGGATTGAAGAGCGCGCCGCGGCCAAGCGCGATCATGTCGGCTCCGGCTTCCATCACCTCCTCGGCGCGCGCAAGATCGTGCAGGCTGCCATTGGCGATGAGGAACAGGCGTGGCGCATGACGGCGGGCAAGCGCCACCAGCGAGGCGTCGCCGCCCTCGAAGGCCGGTTGCCAGGCTTCGAACTCGGTCACGTGAACGAAATCGGCCGGACTTTCGGCCAGCGTCTCGAACACGCGCGCTGCCCCCGGTTCGCGTTCGGCCCACTTGTGCCTGAAGTCATTGACCTTGCTCTGGGAGAGGCGCAGTCCGAGCGGGACGCTGGGGCCGATCGCCGCGCGCACCGCGCTCAGAACCTCGAGCGACAGGCCGAACCGCTGCACGATGTCGCCGCCCCAGCGATCTGTCCGCCGGTTCGAGAAGTCGGTGAAGAACTGGTCGAGCAGGTAGCCGTTGGCGCCGTGGATCTCGATCCCATCGAAGCAGGCGACCTCGATGGCCAGGCGAGCGGCATTGGCGAAGCCCTCGATCGCTTCGGCAATCTCGACCTCGCTGATCTCGCGCGGCAAAGGATAGGGGCCGTCGCCATGGTAGCCGGTCATCTGGGTGCCCTTCGGACGCATGGCCGAGGGTCCAATCGTATCCGGGCGGTGGGGATTGCCCTGTGCCAATGCGCCGCCATGCATCAACTGTGCGAAGATGCGGCCACCAGCGGCGTGGACTGCATCGACGACGCGGCGCCAGGCAGCCGCCTGTTCCCTGTCGGTCAGGCCGGGCTGGTCCCTGTAGGTCTGGGAATAAGCCTTGTCGGTGTAGATGCCTTCGGTCGTGATCAGGCTGAAGCCGCCTCGGGCGAAGCGTTCGTAGTAGCGGCGCATGCGTTCGCCTGGAACGCCTGCAGCCGAAGCGCTGATGCGGGTCATCGGCGCGACCGACAGGCGGTTGCTGAAATCGAGCCCCTTGAAGGTGACGCCAGTGAAAATGGGAGATGGGAGGATCTGTGGCGCGTTCATGTCAGCGGTCTCCGTCAAGCGCGATCGCTTCGATCTCGATCAGTGCATCGGGTGAATAGAGAGAAGAAACCTCGATCATGCTTTCGGCCGGGTAGGGTGCCGAAAGCCACTTGCGGCGAAGGTCGACCATCTTTCCCGCGTCCTCGGTGGAGCGCAGGAAGATCGTGGTCTTGGCGACCTTGTCGAGTCCGGAGCCGGCGGCCTTCAAGGCGCGGTAGAGATTGTGAAAAGCCTGGTTGGCCTGGTGGTCGAAATCGCCAATGCCGACGATTTCGCCGTCGTCACCGATTGCCGCCTGGCCAGAGACGAAGACGAAGCCGTTGGCCCTGATTGCCTGGGAGAGCAGGAACGGCGCGTAGGGATCCGGCGCGGTGACGACCTGTTCAAGATGCATGGAATGTCCTTTCGATACCGGAACGATTTCCGGCGCTCATCTCAACGGCCTGCATCGAGCGCGATCGCTTCGATCTCGATCAGCGCGTCTGGCGAATAGAGCGAGGAGACCTCGACGATGCTGTCGGCGGGGTAGGGTGCCGAAAACCACTTCCGGCGGAGTTCGATGATCTTTGCGAAATTCTCCATGGAGCGCAGGAAGATCGTAACCTTGACGATCTTGTCGAGGCCGGAACCGGCGGCCTTCAAGGCCCGGTCGAGGTTGCGGAAGGCCTGTTCGGCCTGGCGGTCGAAATCGCCTTCGCCGACGAGCTCGCCGTCATCGCCGATCGCCGCCTGGCCTGAGACGAAGACGAAGCCGTTGGCCTTGATCGCCTGGGAAAGCAGGAAGGGCGCGTAAGGATCCGGCTTGGTGATGACCTGTTCGAGAGACATGCTTTGTCCTTTCATGCTTGAGTTTTTCTCAGCTTGGCGCTGTTGCCTTGGCTGTTGAATTCAATATGCTGAGGAGATAGCAGGCTGACAAAGAGTGATTTCTCAGCTGATAGATGAGATGAATTCTTCCATGAGGATGCGATGAGGAAGCTGCCGCCGCTCGGCGCCTTGCGGGTCTTCGAAGCGGCCGCCCGCCGACTGAGCTTCAAGCATGCGGCGGAAGAGCTGAACGTTTCGGCGACCGCCGTCAGCCACCAGATCCGGCAGCTGGAGGAGATGCTGGAGGTCAAGCTCTTCGAGCGCGAGACGCGACAGGTGCATCTGACGGCTGCCGGCAAGGCGCTGTTTCCGGTGCTGCGCGATGGTCTCGATCGCTTCGAGCAGGCGATTGCCGACGTGCGCCGCCAGCAGGGGAGCAAGGTCGCGCGGCTGACCTCCACCGTCGCCTTCGTCGCCAAGCGTCTGGCGCCGCTCGCCGGCTCGTTTCGCGAAGCCTATCCGGACTGGACGCTGAGGCTCGACGCTTCCAACCGGACGATCGACCTGGAGGCGGACGCGGACGCCGCAATCCGTCTCGGTGGCGGACACTACCCGGGTCTCATAACCGAGCCGCTCTTTGCCGATCGTTTCGCCCCGGTCTGCGCGCCGCGACTGGTGCCGGCAAGTGCTGCGGATCTCAAACGCTCAACGCTCATTCATTTCGATTGGGGTGTGGCGCGCCGAGACGAGCCGCGTGCGCCGGTCTGGCGGCAATGGCTGGAGCGGGCTGGCATCGCAGATGTCGATGCGAACGCGGGTCTTTCGTTTACCGATGAAATCCATGCCGTTCAGGCCGCCGTAGCCGGGCAGGGCATCGGCCTTTTGAGCCTGACGCTGGTCGCCGAGGAACTCGCCTCGGGCATTCTCGTCCAGCCTTTTCCTGTGACGCTCGAAAGCGACCGCTACGATCTCGTCTATAGCCCACGGATGGCAGATCGACCGGCGACGCAGTTGTTGCGCGATTGGGTGATCGCGCAATTCGGCAGCGGCGACTGCCGCTCGCTCCCATAGTCGCCCCACGAAATGCGTCAGTCAAAATCGAAAATATCATCCGGCTGCCAGCGCCGGCTGGTGAGGCGCAACGACCGGTCCGGCTCGATGATATAGGTTTCGTAGACCTTGCGGCCGTACTGGTCGATGAACTGGTGCGGCACGATGCTGCCGACAGGCGACTTCGTGAGCTTGGTGCGCGGCTGGCCGCCATAGGTGATGCTGCCGGGGATCGGCTCGAGGTTCGACGAATAGCCGTAATAGCTTGAGCCGCCGCTTGCGGTACAGCCGCTCAGAAGCAGAACGACGGAGAGGGCGGCAAGGGCGTTTTTCATGTCGGCGATCCTCGGTTACGGGTGCGCTTGGTAGGGGAGGCGCAGTCAGGTTCCTCGCCTTCAAATGGACTACGGAACGCGCTGCAACACTTTGATCTATTGTACAATTTCCTGATGCAAATCCAAGGGCTCGCAATTATCTAGGCAAGCCTTACGCTTGCTTCCAGCAAGCCTGGGGCGACGCGGTGGAAGAAGCAGCTGGTCCGCTGGCACCGGCCGCAAAAGCGGCGGCCACGGCGCTCCAACACCCTTTGCTAAAGTGTAGGGCGGCAACGGTGTTTTCCAAGTCGGCAACGTCGCGTGAGTGCCTTGCGGTCGCTGGAGAATTTCGCCTTCGTACCCAGATTTGTCGCTGAGCCGGATTCCGGTGCGGAGAAAGATGCGTTACTTCTCTCGTGAACGTTCCGGCGGATCGCGCGTTTCGGCCTTGCGCCAACTGCACGTTCCGTCCCGCCCAGTCCTTTCGCCGAACCCGGGTATTGCATGACCGCCGAACAGTCTCTCGCGTTTATCGTCATCGGCGCCATGATGGTTTTCTTCATCTGGGGGCGGTTTCGATACGACGTGATCGCCTGTTCTGCGCTGATGCTGGCGGTGGCCGTCGGCATCGTGCCTTACGACCATGCCTTCGATGGCTTCAGCGACGACATCGTCATCATCGTCGGCAGTGCCTTGATCGTCAGCGCCGGCGTGGCGCGCTCCGGCGTGGTGGATGCGGCGATCCAGCGCTTCCTGCCCAATATCTCATCCGTCCGGGCCCAGCTTGCGCTGCTGGTCATCACGGTGACGGTGCTTTCCGCCTTCATCAAGAATATCGGGGCGCTGGCGATCATGCTGCCGGTCGCCTTCCAGTTTGCCCGGCGGTCGAATGTCCAGCCTTCGGTCTTCCTGATGCCGATGGCCTTTGGTTCGCTGATCGGCGGGCTGATGACGCAGGTCGGCACCTCGCCGAATATCGTCGTGTCGCGCGTGCGTCAGGAACTGACCGGCGAGAGTTTTACGATGTTCGACTTCACGCCCGTCGGCGCGACCTTGGCGCTGGTCGGCTGCATCTTCCTGCTCTTTGCCTACAAGCTCGTGCCGCAACGGACCAGCAGCCAAGTTTCGGTTCATTCGGCGATCGAGATTACCGACTATACGTCGGAGGCCGTCGTTGCTGCCGGATCTCCCGCGATCGGCAAGTCACTCAGCGCTCTGGTCAAGCTCGGCGATGGCGGTGCCGTCGTCATCGCCATTTTTCGCCGCGGCCTGCATCTGGCGCCGTTGCCCGACATCACGCTTGAAGCCGACGACATCCTGCTGCTTGAAGGCGGGCCGGGGGCGCTCGATCGTATTGTCTCGCAGGCCAAGCTGAAGATCGCCGGAGACCGCTCGCCGGGTAGCCGCGAGAAGGCAGGGTCCGAAATCGAGGCGGTGGAGGCGGTCGTCGGCAGCGGTTCGCCGATCGAAGGCATGTCGGCGCAGCGCCTGGCGCTGTTCAACACCCACAATATCAACCTGCTCGCCGTCAGTCGCCAGGGCGAAAGGCTGAAGCAGCGGCTCGGCAGCATTCGTCTGAGAGCCGGCGACGTCATTGTGTTGCAAGGCGCGCGGCGCGAATTGACGTCTTTTCTGCAGGACTTCGGCTGCCTGCCGCTGGCCCAGCGCGAGATCCTGCTCGGCACCACGCGCAAGGCGCCACTGCCGCTTCTGGTGCTGGCCGCCGCCATGGGCTCGACGGCAGTCGGTCTTGTGCCGGTGCCGATCGCCTTCTTTGCGGCCGCCCTTGCCATGGTGGTGCTGCGCATCATTCCATTGCGCGACGTCTACCGCTCCGTCGACGGGCCGATCCTCGTGATGCTGGCGGCACTGATCCCGGTCAGCGATTCCCTGCGCACGACCGGGGGGACGGAAGTCATTGCCGGGTGGCTCGGCACGGTTGCCGCCGGCCTGCCACCGGCAGGCGCGTTGACCATCATCCTGCTTGCGGCAATGGCGGTCACTCCGTTCCTCAACAACGCCGCGACCGTGCTGGTCATGGCGCCGATCGCCGCGAGCTTCGCCGGCGCGCTCGGCTATCGGCCGGAAGCCTTCCTGATGGCGACCGCCATCGGCGCCGGCTGCGATTTCCTGACGCCGATCGGCCACCAGTGCAACACGCTAGTCATGGGTCCGGGCGGCTACCGGTTCAGCGACTATCCGCGCCTCGGCTTGCCGCTCTCCCTCGTCATCGTCATCGTCAGCATACCGACGCTGATGGTAGTCTGGCCTCTGCGGTAGTTTCCTGACCTCACGTCAGGCCGCTCCGTGCATGACGCAGCAATCGGCCGGCACGGCATGCTGACGTCGGCGGTTTAGACGCTACCCAAGAACCGTGACAAGCACAGCCCCCCAGAGCGCCAGGAGCACGTTGCCGATCGCATAGCCAAGGCCGTAGCCGAGGGTTGGCACCTGGCTGCCGGCAGCCTCCTGCACCGCGGCAAGCGCCGGTGCCGAGGTTCCGGCGCCGCAGCAGGTGCCGGCGAGCACGCCTTCGTTCATGCGGAAGACCCAACGGCCAAGCGCAAGGGCTGCGAGATGCGAAATCAGGCAGATCAGCAGACTGGCGATGACGAGCGCCGGACCGGACTGAACGAGGCCCGTGACGAAGCTGGGGCCAGCCGAGATGCCGACGCAGGCGATGAAGGCGCAGAGCCCGACGCTGTCGAAGAACCAGAGGGTTGCCTCCGGCACGAAGCCGAAGGTGCGCCGGACCGAGCGCAGCCAGCCGGCAACGAGACCCGCGATCAGCACGCCGACCGCAACGCCGAGGCCGATTTCGAGCGCTCCGAGTTTCAGTGCGGGTATGCCGATCAGGCCGCCGAGGAAGATGAAGACGCCGACATAGACCATGTCGGTCGCCGTCGTCTTGCGATCCGCATAGCCGAGCCGGGCAGCGACATCCTCGACATGGCGCCTGGCACCGGCGATCGACATCACGTCACCCCGGCGGACCGTCAGCCCGGGGAAGATCGGGATCGGCTGGCCGGCGCGCAGGATGCCGCGCAGGAAGACCGAGCGCGCCTCCGGCTGCTGCTTGAGCTGCCACAGGCGTTTGCCGGCGACGTCCTTGTTGGTCACCACCACGTCGAGAATTTCGACGGGAATGTCGAGAAGCTCGCGGTCGTCGATCTCGGTGCCGATCCGGCTGGCATATTCCACCAGGAAACCGCGAAGCCCGGCGACCGCAATGATGTCCCCGGCCTGCAGTCGCTCTTGCGGGGCGGGGGAGATGATCTCATTGCCCCTGCGGATCTGCTCGATATAGGCCTTCTGATGTTCGGGAACTCGCGCTTCCGCTTCCGCGACGGTCAGGCCGACGAGATTATCGGCGATCTCAAAGGCGCGCGCTTCGATTTCGCGGCGGGCGGTGTCGCCGCTGTTCTCAGGGGCGATGTTGAGTTCGGCTTCCAGCTCGGCGCAGGCTTCCTTCAGGCTGCGGCCGAACATGCGCGGTGCGAGCTGCGACTGGACGAGGATCGCGGTGACGACGCCGACGAGATAGGCGACCGCAAAGCCGGTGGCCACGGCGGATTCGAATTGGGTGACGGCTTCGGGTGTTGGCGCCGTCTTGCGGAAGGTGTCGATGGCGACGCCGACGGTCGCCGATTCCGTTGCCCCGCCCGCAAGGACGCCTGCGGCCGTGCCGAGGTCGAAGCCGAAGAAGATCGAAAGAAGGATCGCCGCCGCGAGCGCCGCGACGCAGAGCGTCACGGTGACGGCGATCTGGGGCAGGGCATCGGCATTGAGGCTCTGGAAGAATTGCGGGCCGGTGCGGTAGCCGATGGCGAAGAGAAACAGCAGGAAGAACGCCTGTTTCACGTCGTTCGAAAGCTCGGCGCCCGTCTGGCCGATCAGCACGCCCGCCAGCAGGCAACCGGTGACGGCGCCGATGGTCACGCCGAAGATGGTGATCTTGCCGACGGCGTAGCCGATGCCGAGCGCGAGGAACAGGGCAAGCTCCGGATGCGCTCTGAGGATGCCGAACAGGTGATCGATCACGCCGCTTTACTCCCAACTCCATGCCGAAGGAGCGCCTTCAGCCTGATGATGCGCTGCTCACTTGCCGGCAGGACCCTGCCGGAAAATCCGGGGTGGCTGGGTAACAGGACGTCTGCTCACGCCCTACCGCATGTTTCCTTCAATTGTCGCCGATTGAAGGACAAAAACATGCAGCAATTCAAAGTGCTACAGCGACCTTTGCGCGTCTGACTGGACGCGCGGCGCTGCAGGGAGGTGGCGGCCGGCGGGTTTGCCGACCGCCTTGCTCTGCTAGCTGATCTTCAGGCCCTTGGCCGCCTGGTAGGTCTGCACGTAGCCACGCGCCACGGAGCGCACGGCACGGCCGATCTGCGAATAGGCGTCGTCATTGAGGTTGGCGAAGGAAACGCGCGCCGACCAGTTTGGCGCGTCGAAGCCGGAGCCGTTCAAGAGAACGATGCCGTGATCCTCGGCCAGTCGGAAGGGAATGTCGAGCGGATGGATGTTGTCCTTCACCCATTCGACGACATCCTGCCCGACATATTTGCGCAGCCAGAACTCGAAATCGATGATGCCGTAATAGTGGTCGAAATAGATGCCCGGGTTGGACTCGACCCCCATGCCGTTTACGAGGTTCCAGAACCGCTTCGTGCAGATGGCGATGCAGGCCTTCTGGTAGGCCTTCTCGACATCCATCAGCTCGACCAGGCTGAAGAGCGACATCATCACCTGCTGGGGAAGCGACAGGCCGGCGGTGTGGTTCAGCGCCACGTCGCGGCTGTCGGCGACGATGCGGTCGATGAACTTCACCTCGCGCGGCTTCGGCGTCATCGCCTTGTAGCGCTTTTCCAGAAGCTTCTGGATCGGCTCCGGATGCGCCTTGATCTTCTCGTCGAAGATATTGTCCTGGGCAACGGCCACCACGCCGAGGCGCCAGCCGGTGCAGCCGAAGTACTTCGAATAGGAATAGACGCCGATGGTGTTGCGCGGCAGATGGCCGAGCAATGACTGGAACCCCGGGACGAAGGTGCCGTAGACGTCATCGGTAAGGATGATCAGATCGGGACGCTTGTTGTTTACGAGATCGACAAGGCGCTTGATCGAATCCGGATCCATCGCGACGGCCGACGGGTTACCGGGGTTGACCAGGAACAGCGCCTTCACCTCGGGGTTTTCTAGCGCCTTGATGTCATCGTCGGTGAACTGGAAGCGATCTTCCTGCTCGGCGCTGACATTGATGGTCTTCAGCGTGTAGTCCTCGAGCTGCGGCATCTCGAGATAGGGAGTGAAGATCGGCGTTCCGAGCGCGATCGTGTCGCCGGCGTTGAGGATGCGGGCGTTCTTCAAGGCCTTGAAGATGTAGCACATGGCGGCGGTGCCGCCTTCGACCGGGTAGAGGTCGAATTTCACGCTTGGCCGGTGGCCGGCGCACATCGCCCACATCAGATATTCGTGGGTGATGATCTCGTTGTGATGCAGCGCCCGATCGGGGACCGGATAGTTGTCGCCGATGATCGAGTCGGTCAGCTCATGCACGAATCCATCCGGGTCGAAGCCGAAGGTGTTGATGGCATAGGCGACGGCGTCACCGAGGGTTTTGGCGGCCGGGACGCCTTCGTCTTCCTCGTCCACGGTTTCCGTGCTTTGAAGCTGTTTCTTGATCCACTTCTGGAACCGCGCATGCGCGCCGTCCTGGGGCGGCATGCCGGCGACGCCCGCCTTCGGATCGTAGTAGGCGCGTTTAGCCTCCGTCAGGGCGAACTGGCCGAGCAGGAAGAAGGCTTCGCGGGCGCGCGTTGCCGTCCAGTTCGGGTTGCCGCGGCCGGCATTGAGGAAGGCCTTGGCGGATTTCTGCGAGCTCGTCTTGGCGAGCTTGATCAGTTCGTCCTTGATTTCGAACGGGCTGAGATCGGAAATGCTGTCGTAGAATTTTCTGTCCAACATGATCCACACTCCCTGTGATCTATGAAATTGGAACAATGGTCTCGGTTCGTCGGCGCGCCTCAGGCGAGCATGATGACGATGACGAGGCCGAAGATGGTGAGCAGCGTGTTGCCGATGGCGTAGGGCATGCCGTAGCCAAGCGCCGGCACCTTGCTCTTGGCCGCCTCCTGGATCATGCCGAGCGCTGCGGTCGTGGTCCTGACGCCGGCGCAGGCGCCAAACAGGATCGCCGGGTGGAACTTGAAGACATAGTGGCCGATCAGCACCGAGGCGATCATCGGGATGGAGGTTGCAACGACTCCCCAGATGAACAGCGAAATGCCAACCTCCTGGAGGCCTGCGACGAAGCCCGGTCCGGCGCCGATACCGACCACGGCGATGAAGATGTTGAGGCCGAGCGTGTTCAACAGCCACAGCGCCGGCGACGGGATGCGGCCGAAGGCGGGGTAGGTGGTGCGCAGCCAGCCGAGCACGAGACCGGCAAGCAGGGCGCCGCCTGACGTGGATAGCCCGATCGGAATACCGCCGATCGTTATCGTCAGCGCCCCGATCATCGCGCCGATGAAGAGACCCCAGCCGAGGAAGGCGATGTCGGTGGTTTCGACCGGGCGATCGGCAAAGCCGAGAGCCTTGATCGCCGCTTCGACGTGCCTCCTTGCGCCGCCGATGGTGACGATGTCGCCACGCTCGACGGTCGTGCCGGGAAGGACCGGGATCTCGACCAGCGAGCGCACGATCTTGCGGGCATAAACGCCGCGCGCCCAATCCATCGTGCTGACTTCGGCGAGTGTCTTTCCGGCCAGCGCCTTGCTGGTCACGTAGACGTCGACGATCTCGGCCTCCGCGTTCAAAAGCTCCTTGTCCTCGACCTCCGTCAGCTTGCTGTCCAGGTTTTCGACGAGCAGGGCGCGCCGGCCGGAGAAGGCGACGACGTCGCCCGGCTGCAGCACGGTGTTGCCGTCTGCTTCGATGATCTGATCCCCACGGCGCAGGCGCTCGACGAAGACGCGAATGCCGGGAAGCAGGTTCTTGACCGGCGTTCCGGTTAGCCCGCTTGCTTCGTCGATCCGATAGGCCCGAAGGCCGAAGTCGTGATAGGCGCGGGTGATGCCGGGTTCGCTGCTCTCGGTGCCGCCGCCGAGCTTGGCCTCATACTCCTTGCAGGCCGCCGGAAGATCGATGCCTAGAAGTTTTGGGCCAAGCTGGGCGAGGATGATGGCAGAGCCGATCGTGCCCCAGATGTAGGTGACCGCATAGGCAATCGGAATCTGGTCGGCAAAGGTCTTGGCCTGCTCCGGCGTCAGCCCGAGCGAATTGATCTGGTCGGTCGCAACGCCGATCGCCGCCGAGATCGTCTGCGAGCCGGCATACATGCCGGCGCCGTAGCCAAGCGGAAGCCCAGCGATCAGCGCGCAGAGATAGGGAACGATGAGGCACAGCACCAGGACAGACAGCGCAAACGCGATCTGTTTCGGCCCATCGGTGCTCAAGCCGCGCACGAATTGCGGGCCGACACCGTAGCCGACGGCGAACAGGAAGATCAGGAACAAGGTGGACTTCAGATCACCGGAAACCTGGACGCCCAGCTGCCCGATGAGGACGCCCGCCAGGAGCGTGGCGGTGACGTTTCCGAGATTGAACCCCGCGACCTTGATGGGTCCGATCAGGAAACCGATGCCGAGGGCGAGGAAGACAGCGACCGGAGGATAGGTCCGAAGCGTCTCGACGAAGAAGTCAATTGGATTCACTGCCATCCCCTTTAGAAAGTTGCGTTGCCATCACTTCATTTCGGGACCTGCGCGGCTAAGTTGATTTTATCGGTGGCTTGTGGATGCCCAATCCTAGCTTTGGCAATTGTCGCTTCGGCTGCTGATTTTCTCAACGGCCTTGGGGTTACGTGAGCGTAACGTACGTTAAATTTCCGGCTTTTGCGCGCAGTGGGGGCTGATGAGCGCTGCGCGGCACCGGTCCGAAAGCGTCGGGCCGGGCGGTCGTGCGAAGGCAAGTTCGAGAGGGTGGCGGCGCGCCGGTCCCGATGAAGGTACACGGTCCCACCACGGCGGATTTCGCCGGCTATTCAACTCTGGCGTTGTATTTTTATGTTATCGCATAACGGATGGACATGACGAAACGCCGCATGTCGATGGACCCGGAGCACATGCCCCGCAGTTGCTTCATCCGCGCGCCGCGAAGCTTGAAGTGACGGGGGCGCTCATCCGTTCGTTTCACGAGCAAGGCCGGCAATTGCGGCCAGTCTTGCGCTCCGCTTCAGATGGCGACGCCTTCGAGTGCTATGATCCGTGTCCTGGCACAGCGCTCACGGATCGTCTTCAGGCGCTGATACTCCGGCGATTGGTACCAGGAGAGCAAGGCTTGCATGTCCGGGAACTCGAGGATGACGAGCCGGTGCGGTTCCCAGTCGCCTTCAAGCACCCGGGTTGCGCCACCGCGGCCGAGATAGCGCCCGCCATAGCGGGCCTCCGTCGCCGGCACCTCTCTTTTGTATTCCTCGAAGGTCGCTGCATCGGTGATATCGACATCGGCGATCAAATAGGCAGCCATGGCAGAGCTCCTTTCCCGACAAGCCAAGGAGCAAGGATACGCCGGTCGTCGCCGTCAGGCGAGACTCTCGCCCGCGGCGGCCGGCAGGGTGACTTAGGATCATTACCTTGTTGATTGTTGTTATGTTATTTTATAACAGTCAGTATATGACGAAACGCCGCATGTTGATAGATCCCGGCCGCCCGACCCCATCGGTTGTATCCGCTGCCGATTCATGCGAGGAAGAGCGCGATGGTGCTGCGTCCGCGACAATGCGGAGGCGGCTGAAAAGGGAACACGGAACGGACGACCCTGACGGGACCGAAACCGTGGCTGCCCCCGCAACTGTGAGCGGACAGCGCATTCACACCATGTCACTGGCCAATGGCCGGGAAGACGTGGATGCGCCGCGACCCGCGAGCCAGGAGACCTGCCATCGAACCGATCAACCACAACGGACGGGGTGTTCCGATGGAAAAGAACTGGCTTTCGCGCGACGGTCATCCGTCATCCTACCGCTTCGCCATCTCTTGCCGTCAGTCCGGCGGAGAGAGAAAATGGCTGAGCCGACTTCCCGACAGCATAAGATAACGGTCTGCACCGATTGCCGTTTTACCGGCGGCCCCTGCATGCCGGGCGCCGAGCTGATAAAGCGTCTTAACCGCAGCATTGCCGCGCTCGGCGAGCCGCTCGATCGTGATTTCTCGATTGCCGGCACGGTCTGCATGGCGGCATGTACGCGCCCCTGCACCATCGCCTTCCAGGCGACGGGCAAGGCGACCTATCTCTTTGGCGACATTTCGCCGGAAGAGGACATCGACGATCTCGTCCGCTTTGCCGCCACCTATGTGGAGCGCGGCGACGGCATGACGCGGGCTGCCGAACGGCCGCGCGGGCTGAAGGGCAAGACGCTCGCCCGCATCCCGGCGGCCATGCTCGTCTCCGAAGACGTTGCGGGCCATTTCCAATGAGCGCGACACGCATGCGCTCAAGCGCGTTTGGTGCGTCGGGGATGGACGCGTGGCGCTGCCGGGGTGGGATCAGACCATGACCTGCACCGCAACAGGAGCCGCCCTTCGCGTTAAGGGGCTTTGCTGGGGGCCGCGCCCGGGGCTGACCCTGGTCGACGACATGGACTTCGCGATCGAGGCGGGCAGCCGGCTTGCGATCCTCGGGCCGAACGGGGCCGGCAAGACCTCGCTCTTACGCTGCCTTTACCGGGCGGTGCAGCCGAATGCGGGCCGCATCGAGGTCGACGGCGTCGACCTGTGGTCGATTTCGGCGCGCGAAGCGGCGAAAACGATCGCCGTCGTGCTTCAGGAAATGCCCGGCGATTTTCCCTTCAGCGTGCGCGACGTGGTGATGATGGGCCGCATCCCGCGGCGGGAGGGGCTCAACGGCTGGACGGACACCGACCGCGAGCGGGTGCAGCATGCACTCTCCCATCTCGATCTCGCCCATCTGGCCGGCCGCCAGTTCTCGACGCTCTCGGGCGGCGAGAAACAGCGGGTGCTGATTGCCCGGGCGCTTGCCCAGGAGCCGCGCATCATCATCCTCGATGAGCCGACCAACCATCTCGACATCCGCCACCAGCTCGAAATCCTCGAGCTGTTGCAGACGTTGAAGCTGACGATCGTATCGACGCTGCACGACATCAATCTCGCCGCCGAATTCGCGACTGACGTGGCGATCGTGACGGCGGGGCGGCTCATCGCCTTTGGCACACCCGACGCGGTGCTGAGCCCGCGGGCGCTGTCCTCCGCCTTCGGTGTCACCGCCACCGCCCACAGCACCGCCGTTGCCGGCACCGCCCGTTTCTCCTTTTCACTTCCTCGACAGGGATCCATTTCATGAAGATCAACATTGCCTCCTCTGCCTTCCTGTTTCTCATCGCCACTGCTGTGCCGGCGCTCGCCTATCCGGTTACCGTCAAGAGCTGCAACCGCGAGGTGACCTTCGATGCTGCGCCGAAGCGGGCGATCGCCAACGACGTCAATCTGATCGAGATGATGCTGGCGCTGAAGCTGCAGGACCACATGGTCGGCTACACCGGCGTTTCCGGCTGGAAGACGCTGGATGAAAAGCTGCGCGAAGGTGTGAAGGAACTGCCGGAGCTTGCGGAGAAATATCCGACCAAGGAAGTGCTCCTCAACGCCGACGCCGATTTCTTCTTCGCCGGCTGGAACTACGGCATGAAGGTCGGCGGCGAGGTGACGCCCGAGACCTTGGCGCCGTTCAAGATCGGCGTCTACGAACTGACCGAATCCTGCATCCATGTCATGGCCAGGGAAAAGCCTACGATGGACGACATGTTCGTCGATCTCCTCAACCTCGGCCGCATCTTCGGGGTCGAGGATCGCGCCGAGGCGCTGGTCGACGGCTACCGCCGCCAACTGGCCGCGATCACCGAGGCAAATGCCGGCCGTGAAAAGCCGACGCGCGTCTTCGTCTATGATTCCGGCGAGGAAAAGCCCTTCACATCAGGCCGCTTCGGCATCCCGACGGCGATGATCGAGGCGGCCGGTGGCGCCAACATCATGGACGACGTCGACAAGAGCTGGGTGGAGGTCTCCTGGGAGCCGGTGATCGATCGCAATCCGGAGGTCGTGGTGATCGTCAACTACGGCGAGGTGAAAGCCGAGGACAAGATCGCCTTCATGAAGAACAATCCGGCCTTCGCCACTATCGATGCGGTGAAAAACGACCGCTTCGTGGTGCTCGATTATGTCGAGGCGACGCCGGGGCCGCGCAACATCGACGCCATCGCCCGGCTCGCCAAGGTCTTTCACGGCGAGGGCCTGTAACCGATGCTGGCTGAGGATACGTCGCCTGGTCCCGCTGCCGTTTCGCGGGTTGTTCCCGTTCGGGTGATCCGCGGCGGGGTCGGGGTGTTTGCGGCGTTGCTGCTGCTTCTCCTGACCGTGACCGCGGGCGTGTCGCTCGGCTCGGCGCCGATCCCGGTCACCACCGTCTGGTCGATCGTCGCAAGCAAGCTCGCGCCCGGCAGCGTCGAGGCCTTCTGGTCGGCGGGGCGTGAAAGCATCGTCTGGGACGTGCGCCTGCCGCGGGTCATGCTGGCGGGGCTTGTCGGCGCCGGATTGGCGCTGACGGGTGCGGTGCTGCAATCGGTCACGCGCAATCCGCTTGCCGATCCGCATCTGCTTGGCGTCTCCTCGGGTGGCGCGCTCGGGGCGATTGTCGCACTGCTCCACACCGGAATGATCCTCGGTCTTCTCACGGTGCCGCTCTTTGCCTTTGGCGGCGCGCTGCTGGCAACCGTACTGGTCGCCTTCGTTTCCCGCGCTCTAGGCACCAGTGCCGATCGCCTGGTGCTTGCCGGCGTCGCCGTCGCCTTCGTGCTGACGTCGATCGGCAATCTCATGATCTTCCTGGGGGATCCGCGGGCGACGCACACGGTGATCTTCTGGATGCTCGGAGGCCTTGGCCTGGCGCAATGGCCGCATCTCATCTATCCGGCGCTCGTGCTGTCAGTCTCGCTCGGCTGGCTGGTCGTCCGGTCGCGGGAGATCAACGCGCTTGCCATGGGCGACGAGACGGCGATGACGCTCGGCATTCCCGTGCGCCGCTTCCGTCTGACGCTCTTCGTCGTCACTGCGCTCCTGACCGGGGTCATGGTGGCCTTTTCCGGAGCGATCGGCTTCGTCGGGCTGATGGTGCCGCACTTCGTGCGGCTTTTCGCTGGCAGCGACAATGTGCGGGTCATCCCGCTCTCGGCCTTCTTTGGCGCCTTGACGCTGATCATGGCCGACCTCGTCGCCCGCGTCATCATGGCGCCGGAGGACATGCCGATCGGCGTCGTTACCGGCATTGTCGGCGGCATCGCCTTTGTTGCCATCCTCACGCGGCGCGCGTAAGGCGTGTATCGACATTGGGCATGCATGGAAATGGGCCGGTTCGCGCCTATGTTTTAGCGCATGCATGGCTGCCGATCAGGCCTTGAAAGGGGCAGGACCGGCAGAAGAGCGGTGCGAGGGAGCAAATGACGAACGAAGTTGAAATCTGCACGCCGGATGACGTTTTGAATTTCTGGTTCGGCGAGCTCACCTATGACGACTGGTTCACGATGAGCGGCGAACTGGATAAGGCCTGCATTCGTCGTTTCCAGGCATCGCACCTGGCGCTTGCCCGCGGGGTCAGCGAGATCTGGCGGGCAACGCCGGAGAACCGGCTGGCGGCGATCATCCTGCTCGACCAGATGCCGCGCAACATGTATCGCGGCACGCCGCTTGCCTTCGCGACCGATTGCCTGGCACTGCACGAGGCGAAGCTTGCCGTCGGCATCGGTGCCGACATGGCGATCAAGCCGGAAGCGCGCGCCTTCGTCTATCTGCCGTTCGAGCATTCGGAAAACCTGACCGACCAGACCATGTCGGTGAAGCTTTTCACCGAACTCGGCGATGCCGACTATCTCGACTATGCCATCCGCCACCGCGAGGTGATCGAACAATTCGGCCGCTTCCCGCACCGAAATGCCCTCCTGGCCCGCGTATCGACAGACGCCGAGCTTGCCTATCTGGCACAGCCCGGCGCCGGTTTCTGACGAAAAATCCGGCGGTGGAGCGCAATTGGCGGCGTCTTTTGCATCTTTCCGCCGTCTTTCGTATTCACACCGCATTGTGACGACCACTGACGCGATTCCGCACCATGGTCTCAACCTGCAAGGATCATGAAATTGCGTTCTGTCGGAAAATTGCCTGCCATTCTCGTCTGCCTGCTGGCGCTTGCCGCCGCCGGCCCGGTCATGGCGCAAGGCACGACGCAACCGGCACAAGGTACGGCTCAGAGCGCAACTCAGCCAGAGCAGAAGGCGACGCCGGCTCAGCCGGCCCAGACCGCAACGCAACCAGCCGGCAAGGCGGCGGCACCCGCGCAGGATGGTGCGCAGCCCGCTGACAAAGGCGCGGCACCCGGCGGCGCGACACCCGGCGCTGCCACCCAGCCGGCCGCGACGGCGGTTCAGCCGGCGCAGACGGCAACCCCGCCGGCCGGCGAGGCGGTTCCGGAGGATGCCACGCCGCCGGCCCAGAGCCAGGCGGCCGATCAGCTTTCCAAGGCCGCCGAGGATCTCAAGCGGCTGACGGACCTCGTCGACAAGGCCAAGGACGACGACATCGTGCTTGCCGACCTCAAGGTTCAGGTCGACGCGCTCGCCAAGCAGATCATCGGCGTGTCGGTCTCGACCCGGCCGCGCCTCGACGAAATCAAGGGGCGGCTCACCGAACTCGGCGATCCGCCGGCCGAGGGACAGCCGCCCGAAGCCGACATCGTGACCGCAGAGCGCAAACGGCTGATGGCTGAACGCGGCGCCATCAACGCGCTCACCGGCGAGGCCGAGGGTCTTTCGATTCAGGCGACGAAGCTTTCCAACACCATTACCGCGACAAGGCGCGCGCTGTTTTCCAACACGCTGCTGAAGAACACCGAAGTCTCGACCGGCATGTTCGACGACGCTCTGACGGCGACGGCGGACGAAACGCGCGTGCTCTCGCGCAGTGTCGGGAGCTGGCTGAGCTTTGCCTGGAACTACAAGCGCGTGCCGCTTTTGACGGCGCTGTTCCTGTCGCTGCTGGCGGCGCTCGTGTTCCTTGCCGGCAGCCGCAGGCTCTTTCGCCCGCTGATCCAGCATGACATTACCGATGAGGAGCCGAGCTACTTCCGCCGCCTGTCGGTCGCCTTCTGGTCCACGCTGATCCCGACGATCGCCTCGGCCGCCTTCGCGATTTCAAGCTTCCTGTTCCTGCGCGGCTTCAACGTGCTGCGCTCCGACATCGCACCGATCATTGCCATTACGCTGGGGGTGGCGGTGGTGGTGTTCTTCGTGACAAGGCTCGCCCAGGCGGTGTTGTCGCCGCGCGATGCGCGCTGGCGGCTCGTCAGGGTTTCCGATCGCGGCGCCAGGATGCTGATGATCGCGATCTTCGCCATGGCGCTGGTCAACGGTCTTGATTACCTGTTCGGCGGCGTCAGCGAGGCGCTCGGCTCGCCGGTGGTGCTGACCGTCGTCAAGAGCTACATCGCCTCGATCGTCATCGGCCTCATCATCATGGCGTCGGCCTGGATCAAGCCGACGCTCAGAAAGGACGAGTCCTTCGATGCTCATGGCCGCGCCTGGCCGCGGCTGGTGTCGTTCGCGCTGCTTGCGACCGGGGCCTTGCTGATCATTGCGGCCGTCTCCGGCTATGTCGGTCTCGCCCGCTTCATCGCCACGCAGATCATCATCACCGGCGCGATCCTGGTGACGATGTATATCGGCATTCTCACCGGCCGGGCCGTGGCCAAGCAGGGTGCGTTTGCCGAGACGGCGGCCGGGCGCTATCTCGAGCGCCGCTACAATCTGGAACAGGTGGCGCTCGACCAGATCGGTCTTGCCGCGGGCCTCAGCATCTATGCCCTGGTCGTGATGGTCTTCATCCCGCTGATCCTCTTGCAGTGGGGCTTCCAGGTCGCCGACATCGAGTCCTGGGCCTACCGGATGGTGACCGAGATCAGGATCGGCTCGATCACCATCTCGCTGGTCGGCATCCTCGCGGGCGTCCTGTTCTTCGCGCTCGGTTTTGCGGTCACCCGCTTCGTGCAGCGCTGGATCGACGGCAACATCATGGCGAGAAGCCGGGTCGATGCCGGCGTGCGCAACTCGATCCGCACCGGCATCGGCTATACCGGCGTCGGCCTTGCGTGCCTCATCGGCCTCTCGGCAGCGGGCATCGATCTCTCGAACCTCGCGCTCGTCGCCGGTGCTCTCTCGCTCGGCGTCGGTTTCGGTCTGCAGAACATCGTTTCGAATTTCGTGTCGGGTCTGATCCTGCTCGTCGAGCGGCCGTTCAAGGTGGGCGACTGGATCGTCAGTGGTACGACGGAAGGCTTCGTCAAGCGCATCTCGGTACGCGCGACCGAGATCGAGACCTTCCAGCATCAGTCGATCATGATGCCGAACTCGCTGCTGATCAACGCCTCGGTCGGCAACTGGACGCACCGCAACAAGCTCGGCCGCTCCGAAATCGCCGTCACCGTCACCTATGCCAGCGATCCGCGCCGGATCATGGAACTGCTGTCCGAGATCGCCGCCGCCCATCCGATGGTCTTGAAAAACCCTTCGCCGACCGTCGGTTTTACCGCCTTTGGCGACGAGCGCATGACCTTCGAGCTCCGGATTTACGTCGCCGACGTCTTGACCGGCGGCGGCGTGCGCAACGACCTGCGCGTGTCGATCTACGAGCGTTTCCGCGACGAGCGGATCGGCGAGCCGTTCCCGGTCAAGATCGAGGACGTGCCGGTCGAGGACCAGACCGGCATCGAAAGCCACCACCCGGAAGAGGTGGGCGAACCGAAGGGCGCCACCTCCGCCGAGGCAAGAGCGTCGGCCAAGGCGACGGCTTCAGGCAAACCGGCTGCTTCCGCAGCGCCGCTCAACGAGGAACGCGAGGCAGAAGAAACGGGCAGTCGCCGAACCGCCAGCCGTCGCGCAAACCCGAACCGCTGATAAACGGAGCGTTCAGCCGCTATTCAGCCGGCGTGCCATAAAAAGCATGCAATTCTTCTGGTGACCGATTACGTTGTCATCGGCTGAAGAGGTGGCCGGCGCAGCGTCGCGAAACCGACGAGGCGGCCGGCTCGGCGAGAGGGCGGCGCTTCGGGCGCCGATGGGCAATGAAGAAATCTGTGATTGCTTTGCTTTCCGGCGTACTGGTGGCCTACGTGCCTATGGCAGGCGCGGCCAGTGCCGCGACGGTCACGAACAAGGACAGCGAGACCGCCGTCCTGGTCGTCGTCGAGGGCGAAAGCCGCATGGAAGTGGCGATCGCCGCAGGCGCCACGGAGATGATCTGCCCGAGCGGCTGTTTCGTGACGGCGCCGAGCGGCGACCGCATCGGCCTGCAGGGCGACGAGAATGTCGAGATCGTCAACGGCAATGTCGTGGTGAAGTAACCGGAAACCAGCCACTGAAGGGCGCGGACTCTTCCGCGCCCCTAGAGCGCCGTGCGTTCAGACGAACGCGCAAAGGACGCTCTAGTACTTTGATCGTAGAGCATCTTTCCGCTTCAAGTGATTCCACTCGGACGCTCTATAGCGCAGCAGTTTCAGACGAACGCACAAAGACGCTCTGGCTCTTGAAGTCGAGAGCAGTTTTCCGCTCTCAATGTTTCCACTTGAGAGCGGAATGCATTGGCGCCCACAGCTAATCACGGCGCGCCAATCCCATTGGATGGCGAATGAACCGGCACTCCCGCCCGTCAATACGACGAGAGACGGGGTGGCCCCGGCGAATGCCTTTGCCATCCCATCGAAGCGCATTGACACGACCCATGCCCGGTAGCACGCTCGGCTGTTCGGCCGACGTTGCTCGCCACGGTCGTTCGCGCATTGCGGGAGGGGAACCATGCCATTCCTTCGCATCGCCTTGGCCGTCCTATTGGTGTTTTGCGCCACGCAAGCGTTTGCCGAGAAGCGCGTGGCGCTGGTCATCGGCAATTCCGCCTATCAGTATGTGGCGGCGTTGCCCAATCCCGGCAATGACGCTGCCGACATGGCGGCCAAGCTCGAAGGGCTCGGCTTCGAGGTGGTGACCGGTGTGGATCTCGACCTCTCGGGCGTGCGGCGCGTATTGCGCGATTTCGTCGACCGTCTCGATGGCGCCGATCTGGCGCTTTTCTACTATGCCGGCCATGGTCTTCAGGTCGACGGCGAAAATTATCTTGCCCCTGTCGACGCCAAGCTCGCCTCCCATGTCGATCTCGATTTCGAGGCGGTGCCGATGAACCTGATCCTGACGGCGATGGAGCGCAGCACCAGGGTCAATGTCGTGCTGCTTGATGCCTGTCGCGACAATCCGCTCGCGGTCAATCTCGCCCGCTCCATGGGCACCCGATCGGCCTCGGTCGGCCGCGGACTTGCCA
The DNA here is from genome assembly GCF_052044795.1 of Ensifer sp. 22521. NCBI lineage: Bacteria > Pseudomonadati > Pseudomonadota > Alphaproteobacteria > Hyphomicrobiales > Rhizobiaceae > Ensifer > Ensifer sp. 22521. The sequence continues at coordinate 111,099 of NZ_JBQENM010000019.1, read as the reverse complement.
AGGTCGGCACCGGCATCGGCACGCTGATCGCCTTTGCCACCCAGCCCGGCAATGTCGCGCTCGACGGCAGCGGGCGAAACTCGCCCTTTACATCGGCGCTGCTCAAGCATCTCGGCCAGCCGGGACGCGACATCACCCGCGAGCTGATCGAGGTGCGCCGCGACGTTCTTGCGGCAACCGGCGGCAAGCAGGTGCCCTGGGACAATTCCTCGCTGACCGGCGAGGTGGTGCTGAAGCCTGCCGATGGCGGCCAACCGGCGTCGGTCAGGGAGCCGGCGACGGACCAGACTGCTGAGCTTGCCTATTGGGAAACGATCAAGGATGGGACGGAGCGCGATCTGTTCGACGCCTATCTGCAGCAATATCCCGATGGTGCTTTCGCATCCCTGGCGAAGGCCAAGATCCGCATCATCGAGCGGGTCTCCGCCCCGGCAACGGAGGGCGTTACCGACGTGCCCGCCGGCCAGGCCGTGGCGGCCGTTGATCCGGCCGCAGCCGCAGCGGGTACCGACCATCGCGCCTTGACCCGATCGATCCAGCAGCAGCTGAACCGGCTCGGCTGTCGGGCCGGCAGCGAGGATGGGCTGTGGGGCGCCGGCAGCCGCAAGGCGCTGGAGGCATTTGCCAGGCACAGCAAGGCTGAACTCGCAACGCTCGAACCTTCCAGCGACGTGCTCGAGCGCCTGAAGGCCGAGAAGGCGCGGATCTGCCCGCTTGCCTGCGCGCGAAACCAGGAGGCAAAAGACGGCCGTTGCGTGACGATCCGGCGCGAGGCCAAACTGCCCGAGCCGAGCGCGACCCAGGGCACCGCCAAGACACCGGCGAAGAGCACCGGCACGCGAGCGATCAGCCCGCCGGCCGAGCTGAAAAAGAAGAGCTTTGCCGGCTGCCCCGACAATGCGGACGTCGCCTTCCGGCAGATGTTTTCCCGCGGCTCTGGCCGCGGCAGGACGACGATAGCCGCCACGCACTCCTGCGGTCGTGCCTTCGCCTGTCACCGGGCGGCAAGGGGCCAGCCGTGGGATTGCGGCTGGCGGTGAGGCTGCGTGTGGCAAGCGGCGATCCGGGCGCTGCGGCGTTAGCTGGAGCGTCTCAGGTCCGCCGGCCGAAAGCCGTCGCGCGCCTTTTGGCGGCGTGGCAGAGGGCAAATTTCGGCTCTTGATTTTACCGCCGCCTCAGCAAGGATCACGGCGACATCCGTCACCGCTTTCCGGCAAGGGAGGACTCCCCATGAAACTCCAGCTTATCCGCAACGCCACGCTCAAGCTCGACTATGCCGGCCATACCGTGCTCATCGATCCCTTTCTCGGGCCGAAAGACAGCCTGCCGTCCTTTGCCGGGCGCTCGCCCAATCCGACGGTCGAGCTGCCGGTCGATATCGACACCATCCTGGCCGGTGTCGAACTCGTCATCATCTCGCATCTGCATGAGGATCACTTCGACGACACCGCCAAGGAGCGGGTGCCGAAGGGGCTGCCGATCCTCTGCCAGCCGGGCGACGAGGAGGCGATCCGCGCCGCCGGCTTTCGCGACGTGACGCCGCTTTCCGACAAGGCCAGCTGGCAGGGGCTGACGCTGACCCGGCGTGACGGCAGCCATGGGCTCGGTCCGGTCGTCCAGGACATGGGGCCTGTCATCGGCTTCAGCCTTGAGGCGAAGGGCGAGCCGACGGTCTACTGGGCAGGCGACACGGTCTTCTATCCGGCGATCGAGAAGACGATCCGCGAAACGAAGCCTGACATCATCGTCACCCATTCCTGCGGCGCGAAGTGGAATGGCGATCTCATCGTCATGGATGCCGAACAGACGATCAAGGTCTGCGAGACGGCGAAAAACAGCACCGTCATTGCAACGCACATGGAGGCGCTGGATCACGCGACGGTCAGCCGAAGCGAGCTGCGGGTAGCAGCCGATGCCCATGGCATCCCCTTGACGAAGCTGGTGATCCCTGATGACGGCGACGTGCTGACGCTGATACCGCCGGTGGTCTGAGCAATTCCAGGAAAAGTGCAAAGCGGTTTTCCGTCCGGAACTGCGGCGATTCCAAGCAATTCCAGGAAAAGTGTGAAACGGTTTTCCGTCCGGAGTTGCGGCGATTCCAAGCAATTCCAGGAAAAGTGTGAAACGGTTTTCCGTCCGGAATTGCGGAGGTTCCAAGCAATTCCAGGAAAAGTGTGAAACGGTTTTCCGTCCGGAATTGCGGCGATCCAGAAGGCCGGCCGCGCTTACGGGATCGAGAAGATACTGATCTCGTTGGTGATGCCGCGCAGAGCGACATTGTGCGACTGCGGATTGAGGCCGCGGTCGCTGAGCAGGCCGGAGGTGCGCGGGTCGTCGAGCACGGAGCTGGTGGCGAAGATCTCGCGCGAACTCGCGAGATGCTGGACGCGCGAGGCGATATTGACCGTCTGGCCGAAATAATCCTGGCGCTCGTTGAGGTTGACGGCGATGCACGGCCCCTCGTGGATGCCGATCTTCAACAGCAGATCCTCGGAGCCCCGGTCCTCGTTGAGCTGTCGCATCGCCTCGCGCATGCGCATGGCCGCGGCAACCGCGCGATCCGGCGTCGGGAAGGTTGCCATGACCGCGTCGCCGATCGTCTTGACCACGGCGCCGGCCTCGGCGGCAACGATCTCGTTGACGGCGCTGAAATGGGTCTTCACCAGATCGAAGGCTGCGAGATCGCCGACCCGTTCGTAAAGCTCGGTCGAGCCGCGCAGATCCGAGAAGAGGAAGGTGAGGCTGGTGATCTTCAGCCGCTGGTCTACGTCGATCGTGTCGGTGCGGTAGATATCGCGGAAGGTCTGGTTGGACAGCAGCCGCTTGGCGGTGAGGAACGGGCGCCGACGGCCGAGAATATCGTGCAGGGTGTCATTGGCGATACAGACCGAGGGCAGGGTGCGCACATCCGTATGGTTTTCCACCTGGATGCGCAGCGGACCCGGCTGCATGGTCAACGCCTCGTCGTGGCGATGGCCGCGATCGAAGACGAGCGACAGCGTCCGCCGTTCCTTGGTCGGCTCGCCCTTGACGTCAATGAATTGCGCGGCATGGGTCACCGGCTCGAAGACGATGATGAATTCCGCCGGCATCTGCAGCGAGATCACCGCCTTTTCGCCGGGCGGCAGTTCGAGCGCCTCGATCATGAAATCGTCGACCTGGGCCTCGTAGTCGTCCTCCGGCAAATCTATGCCGGAGCCCCAGTAGATCTGGCGGAAATATTCGAGCGGCGGCAGCTCGTGCGGGTTGTGGGCCTCGATGTGGCGTACCCGCGGGTTAACGGTGAAGGTCACTTCCACCATCTCGTCGAGCGTCGGCTCATAGCCGGCGGCGCAGAGCGAGCAGGTATAGGTGTCGCTCTGCACGGTCTTCAGCGAGGTATTGCTGTCAAGCACACCGCCGCAGCCGGGGCAGAGCACATTCCACGACAGCTCGAAGAGCCCGAGGCGTGAGGCATGCAGGAAGGCGGCGATGACCTTTTCTTCGTCGAGCCGATGCTCGGCGGCAAAGGCGAGCGCATTGACGCGGCAGAGCTTGCGGTCCGGCGCTTCCCGGACAAATCGCTCCAATACGCCGGCGATGTCAGGCTGCACGTTTTGGCGCAGCATGTCGAAGAGAGGCTGAGCGTCACTCATGATTGCATCCTACACCGAAAAGAACCGGCGGGGCAGCCAGTTTGTCGGTGTGGGTTCGCGTGCCGGAGATTGGCCCTGACCGGCTTTCCCGCCACTTTAATCCGCCTTGGCGACGAGGCTGAAATAGGCCTCGCCGCTCACGGGTCGATTGCGTGCTCTACGCCGCCTTGCGGTCGCGGCCGAAAGGATCGCCGAGCGCCGATTCCGTATGAAGGGAGGCCAGCCATCCACCGTCCTTGCGGATCCAGGTGGTGGCGTCGGCCGCCTTTATCGTCAAAGGCTCTCCCTCGACTTCCATCTCTTCCGTCACCGTGTAGGCGATGACGGCGACGTCCTCGCGCGGAAAGATGACGCTGACGTCGTCGAGGCGAAACGCGTTGAGCTTCCAGGATCCTTCGGCCTGGTCGGCCATCCTGCGATAGTCATCGCGGGTAAGAATGGCCGCCCCTTGCGCCCCCACGACGATCGACCGTTCGGGCAGCATGGCCACGGACGCCTCGGTATCCTTCTCCAGAATGGTTCGCCAGAATTCCTGTTCGAGATCGATGATCTCCTGTTCGTCGGCATGTGCCATGGTTTGATTCCTCCGTTTGCATTTGCAGAAGCCATGGGACGGCCAAAGGTTCCGACCAGACAGACCTCGCCGCACAGCGGCCCTGTTGCGCGGCCGCGTGACATCGAAGCCGAACCGCCCCGCGGGAACCCAACACCCGCCTCTGTCGTTTTCCGGATCCAGCAGTTGCGAAGCAGGATGAGACACATGAGGATCTTCTCGGGAAAATGCCTCTGCGGCCAGGTGCAAGTATCGCTTCGTGGCGAACCTCTGCGCGTCGGTATCTGCCATTGCATGGATTGCCGGAAGGAAAGCGGTTCGGCCTTCACCTTCTATGGCATCTGGCCCGCGGATCAATTTGAACGTACCGGCGACACGTCGGAGTTTCAGGGGCGCTGTTTCTGTCCCGGTTGCGGGTCGCGGGTTTTTTCGGTCGATGTGCGTGAGGCGGAGGTCAAGCTCGGTATCCTGTCCGACGCGCCGACCTCGCTTAAGCCGAGCTACGAGCTCTGGATCAAGCGGCGCGAGCCATGGCTCAGGCCCGTCGAGGGAGCCGAGCAGTATCAGCAGGATCGCGAACGGGCAGCCGACGAAGGGCCGGTCGACACGCGCTACTAGAGCGCGCGTCACCGTCAATCTGCCATCCCTTAATTAAGCGTCGATTCATCGATGGAATTGTGCTTAAGATCAAAGCGTTACTGCGCTGCTGGCATGTCGGGCCGAGGTATCGCCTGAGAGCGCGGGTCGCTGGGGGAGTGAATGTCGGCACGGCCTTTCCTGAAAATCTCCGCGCCGCTCAACGGGCTTTTGGCGGCGGCGGGGCTTATTACGGTCGCGGCGCTGACGGCGCGGGATATTGGCCTGACGGCCAAGCTGTCGCTGGAGCTTGTGCTTGCCGGCATCTGGGCCATCTATGTTCTGCAACTGGCCGATACGGTGATCCGGCAGCGGGCGAAGGACGATCGCGGGCGGACGCCCGAACTCATCATCGATCTGCTTGCCGTCGTGGTTCCGCTTGCCGGATTTCTTCTCGCTGGCCCGCGTGACCAGAGCCTTTATTGCGGTATCTGGCTGTTGAAGCCGCTGCGTCATTTCACCTTCTTCCGCCTGCTTGGCCGGGTGGTGGCGCGGGCGGCACCCAATCTCGTCGGTGTCACCTCGGTCTTCGGCATCGTTCTCTTCGGCGCATCGCTTTTTGCCTATCTCATCGAGCGCGATATCCAGCCCGACAAGTTCGGCAGCATTCCCCAGGCCATGTGGTGGGCGGTGGTGACACTTTCGACCACGGGCTATGGCGACGAGATTCCGATGAGCTTTGCCGGTCGGGTGCTGGCGGGCCTCGTCATGATGTGCGGCATTGGCATCTTCGCGCTGTGGGCCGGCATTCTTGCCACCGGCTTTTTCGAGGAGGTGCGCCGCCAGGATTTTGTGCGCAACTGGCAGCTGGTTGCGGCCGTGCCGTTGTTCCAGAAGCTCGGCTCGGCCGCCTTCGTCGAGATCGTGCGGGCACTGCGCCCGCGGGTGGTCCCGGCGGGTGCCATCATCTGCCGCAAGGGCGAGGCGGGCGACCAGATGTTCTTTATCGTCGAGGGCCGCGTCAGCATTACGACCCCTTCGCCGACACCGATCGAACTCGGCCCCGGGAGCTTCTTCGGCGAAATGGCGCTGATCACGGGCGAGCCGCGCTCGGCGACCGTCAGCGCAGCCACGGAGGTCTCGCTGCTGTCGCTCTATGCGGAGGATTTCCAGATGCTGTCGAGCAGCAATCCGGAGATCGCCGAAGTCATCCGCAAGACGGCGGAGGCGCGGCGTGGCGGGACGTCCAGGGATTGACGGGATGGTGGGATCCGGCGGCCCTCGTGTCATGCCGGCACGCGACCTCGTCATTTCGTCGGTTGCTCATTAACACGAGAGAAAGCCTTTCTCCTCTAGCATGACGGCTGCAAGTTACAGTGACTTTGCGGGCACGAAGAACGCTTGGGCGCTGTAGGGGGACACTCTTTTACATAGGCGTTCAATGTCGTTTTTTGGCATTTCCGGAATGTATTATTCCGGCGAATCCCTTGCCCAGCACCGTATCGTGCTTGCCGAGGACTCCAACCTCTTCTCGTCGATGGTTTCGAAGCGGCTGAAAGAGCTGTTCGACATCGATGTCATCGTCTGCCGCGACTATGACGATTTGCAGTTCGCGGTCGAAAACGCGACTTTTCCGGCGTCGCTCGCCATCTCCAACATCAACCTGCCGGGGGCGGAGAACGGCGAGGCGCTCAACTATCTGATCGACATGAGCGTGCCGACCGTCGTCTTTACCGGCTCGTTCCAGGAGTCGACGCGCGAAAAGATCCTCGCCAAGGAGATCGTCGACTACGTTATCAAGGATAGCGTCTTTGCCGTCGACATGTTGGCGGAATCGGTCTGCCGCTTCCTCACCAACCACAAGCACCACGTGCTGATCGTCGACGACAGCCCGACGGCGCGCGCACTTCTGACGACACAGCTGAAGCGCTACAATTTCCGCACCAGCTCGGCCGACAGCGGCGCAGCCGCGCTCGAACTTCTCAAGAGCAATCCCGATATCGGCCTCGTCATCACCGACTACAACATGCCCGATATCGACGGATTCGAGCTGACGCGGCGCATCCGCGGTTCCTACGGGCCGCATCAGCTGCGCATCATCGGCGTCTCGTCCTCCACCAACCGGCTCCTGTCGGCGCGTTTCCTGAAAGCGGGCGGCAACGACTTCATCGTCCGCCCCTTCGTCAATGAGGAATTCTACTGCCGCGTCAACCAGAACCTGGACACGCTGACCAAGATCCGCACCCTCAGCGAAAAGGTTAGGGTTCCGGCGCAAGCTTCGGCCTGATACGAGAAATAATCCCCAAAATTTTGTGGCAATCTGCGCGAAATCCCGCGCGCAGGTTGCTCCATTAACGAAATTGCAATCCGATCGGTCTTCAATCCGCCCCAGCAGGAGCGGGGAGCCCGGTCACACCGGACCACGCCGGCCAGTGGGTCGGTGCGGTCAGTGGCAGGTCTATTCATATATTCGGAGCCAGCGTCACCCCCTTCAAGGGAAGCACGCCTGCGGCTCGAGAGGGGTTGCAGGGACGTGAGATTGCGCCGCACGCCAGGCCGGCTGAATTCTGTGCAAAAGCACAGCGACAAGCGCATGCTCCTTGTCGAAGATTCCCGGATGTTCGCGACGGCGCTGAAATACGGGCTCGAGTCCGTCCACGGCATCCGCGTCACCCATTGCAGCTCGCTTGCGGCGCTCAGGGAAACGCTGGAGCAGGCGCCGGAAAGCTTCTCGCTCGCCGTGCTCGACCTCAACCTGCCGGACGCGCCCAATTGCGAGGCGCTCGAATTCGTTCTTGCCCATCAGGTGCCGGCCGTCGTCTTCACCGCAGCCTTCAACGACCAAACGCGCGAAGAGATCCTCGGGCGCGGCGTGCTCGATTGCGTCATCAAGCATCAGCCTGAATCGATCAACCTCCTGATCGGCGCCGTCGACCGTGCGCTGACCAATGGCAAGACGACGGTGCTGCTTGCCGATTCCGATGCCGCCTCGCGCAGCGAGCTTGCCGGCATTCTGAGAAAGCAGCGGATTTCCGTCTGCGAGGTCGCGTCCGCTGCCGATGCGCTGCAGGTGCTCGACAGCGGCGAGGCGGTCGATCTGGTCGTCACCGATCTCGATCTCGCCGACATGACCGGGGCAGCACTTCTTGCCGAAGTGGAACGCCGGCAGGGCGATGGCGCGCTGCCGGTGATCGGGCTTTCCGACAGCGGCGACCGAAGGGCGGGCGCCCGCTTTCTCGAAGCAGGCGGTACCGACTTCATCCAGAAACCGTTCCTCGAAGCGGAATTCAACGGCCGCATCGCACAAGCCGCCAGCATCCAGAAGCGCCTGCAGACGCTGCAGCGGCAGGCGGCCAGCGACTATCTCACCGATCTCTACAACCGCCGCCATTTCTTTCTTGCAGGCCCGCGCCTGGTGGAGCAGTGCCTGAGGCGCGGCGAGCCGACGGCGATCGCCATACTCGATATCGACCATTTCAAGCGGCTCAACGACACCTACGGCCACGAGATCGGCGATATCGTGCTGAGACACGTGGCCAAGCGCCTGGCGGTGCTGGTGGGCGAGGAGCACCTGCTTGCCCGCCTCGGCGGCGAGGAGTTCGGCATCCTCTTCAACGGCTGCGATGTGCGCCGCGCCTTCGCCTTCTGCGATGCGCTCAGGCTGGAGCTGGCGAAATCGCGGATCGTCGCCGACGACGAGGAACTGACGATCACCGTCTCGATCGGCCTTGCCACCATCGAGAGCCCCGAATCCTTCGAAAACTACCTGCACGCCGCCGATCAGTTTCTCTATATGGCCAAACATGCCGGCCGGAACCGGGTGATCTCGGAATTGGCACTGCTGGACGCGCTGGCGTCGTGAAGTCTCTGGCCGAGCCGCAGGCCTGCCTTTAGAAAAAAAGATGCGTCACGTGTCGACTCGGAACGAAGTCGAACGTCCTTCGGTTACCCGCACATGATCAGCGGTACGAAGAGGAGCCGACAGATGACGAATGTTGTTTCAAATCTCTGGTTTGCGAAGGAGGCGCGCGAGGCGGTCGACTTCTATATTTCCCTCGTTCCCAACTCGGCGATCACCCGCATCACCACCTTGCCGGCGGAAAGCCCGAGCGGACCGCCCGGCAGCGTTCAGGTCATCGAGTTCATGCTTGGCAATCAGCAGTTCATGGCGCTCGAAGCCGGGCCGCTCGACCCGTTCAACCATGCCTTCTCGATCATGATCCAGTGCGACAGCCAGGAGGAGATCGACCGGCTGTGGTCCGCAATCCTCGACAATGGCGGCGAGCCCGAACAATGCGGCTGGATCCGCGACCGCTGGGGGCTCTGCTGGCAGATCGCGCCGCGCGTTCTTGGCGACATGGTCGCCCACTCCGACCGCGAGCGCGCCAAACGCGCGACGGAGGCGATGCTCGGCATGATCAAGCTCGACATCGCCGAACTGGAGCGGGCGTTTCACGGTTAGGGTCTGGCCCGTTTGTGGGGCTGGTCCTTGAGTGGAGGGAGCGGAGAGCGAGGCGTCTGCAACGGCTTCCTGAGGGCAGCTCCGAGGCGACTTGTTTACGCAACCATGAAGCGCTTTCTGTCGCCATGACATCTACGCGTTTATTAGCGAATCTTCTATATGAGGGGAAGGGCAGGCCAGCGCGGAGGCGCGCCTGGATGCGGAGAAGCCGATGGGGAGGGGACGACGTGAATTCGCAGACTTTTACGAGTTTTGATGGTCGTATCGGACGCCAGACCTGGTGGTTGGCGCAGATCGTTGTCTGGATTGCGACGGCGGCGGCAATGTTCGCCGGAGCGGCGCTGTTGGCGCTTTCGGGCGTCGATAACTATGCGGCGGGCTTCAGCCTCATGCATTTGCTTGTCTTCATCATCCTCATCGCAAACCTCTATTTCAGTTTCACCGTCAACACCAAGCGCTGGCACGACCACGGTCGTTCCGGATGGTGGAACCTTGCGCTGTTTGTCCCGGTCGTCGGGCCGCTCCTGGGCCTTGTGATGCTGGGCTTCCTTGCGGGAGAAGAGGGCGACAATCGCTTCGGTCCGCCGGCCGTCACAGGCGCCGAAGAGCCGAGCCAGCGGTTCGGGCGCGCCCAACCATAGCGTGAAGTTGGCAGGTGCGGTGAGGCCAGACTATTTCCGCCCCTGCGGGTAGATCGTCTCGCCGCGCTTCAGCATCTCGACGAAGGCCTCGATCTTCTTTTTGCGACCGGCCTCGGTCTTCATGTTGTGGGTGCGGAAGGCGAGCGCGAAGCGGTTCTGGGCGCTGAGTGTTGCCAGCATTTCTTTCGCCTCGGGCACGGCATCGATCGCCGCCTGCAGGTCGTCGGGGATTTGCATGTCCTTGCCGCTGGCATAGGCCCGATCCCAGCGGCGATCCGCCTTTGCGGCTTCCACCTGGCGCAGGCCAAACTCGGTCATACGGCCTTCCTTGATCAGCCGGGCGACGTTGTCGACGTTGATCTTGCTCCAGATGCTCTTCTTGCCGCGCGGCGAGTAGCGCTGCAGAAAGCTCTTGTCGTCCAGCCCCTTGCGCACGCCGTCGATCCACCCCCAGCAGAGCACCACGTCAATTGCCTCCTTCGGCGTGATCGAGGGGAGGCCGGAGTTCACCTTGTGCGTCTTGATCCAGACTTCGTCTTCGGTCTGATGATGGGTGCCGAGCCAGTCGTAGAAGCTCTGAAAGTCCTTGAACTCATGGACCTTGGCGGGATCGATTTCGACGGGGGCCATAGGAAGCATTGCCTCTTGTTCGGAAACGCCAGCCATTCAACCCAAAAAGAAGGAGCGTGCAAGCGGCGCGACGACGCAAGCCAAACGTGTCACAGGCAAAACGAAAAAGGGCGGATCGCTCCGCCCTTCGACTGGTCTTTATGTCGGTCTTTACCGCGCCATTTGCAGCGTCAGCTTGCGGTCGGCGCGCTCTTGCTGCGGCGAGCGGTTGTAGAGTTCGCGATAACACTTGGAGAAATGCGAGGCGGAGACGAAGCCGCAGGCCACAGCCACTTCGACGACCGGCATCGACGATTGGATGAGCAGGTGCCGGGCGCGGTCGAGGCGGATCTCCAGGTAGTAGCGGGCCGGCGACCGGCCCATTTCCTGGCGGAAAAGCCGTTCGATCTGGCGGCGCGAGAGATCGGCGCCTTCGGCGATTTCGAGCAGCGACAGCGGCTCGGCGAGATTTGCCTCCATCAGCTCGATGATCGACAGCACCTTGGCGTTCTGCACGCCGAGACGGGCGCGCAGCGGCAGGCGCTGGCGGTCATGGGGCCCGCGCACACGGTCGGTCAGCGCCTGTTCGCAGACGCGGTTGACGAGGTTCTCGCCGAAATCCTGGTCGATCAGGTTCAGCATCATGTCGAGCGAGGCGGTGCCGCCGGCGCAGGTGTAGATGTTGCTGTCGATCTCGTAGAGGTCGGCATAGACGTCGACCTGCGGGAAGCTTTCGGAAAAGCCCGGAAGGTTTTCCCAGTGGATGGCGCAGCGCTTGCCCGTCAAAAGGCCGGCAGACGCCAGCACATGGGCGCCGGTACAGAGGCTGCCGACGGCGACGCCGCGGTTATAGACCTCGCGCAGCCAGGCGTTGACCGACTTGTTGTTGAAATCCTCGACATAGATGCCGGAACAGACCAGCACCATCGATGGGCGGTTCTCGCCGCCGAGAAACTTGCGCTCGTCGGCGAGCGACGAGTTGACCTCGAGCGCGATCCCGCTCGACGACAGGACCTTTTCGCCGTCGGACGAAGCGAGGCGCCAGGTATAGGCCTCGTAGCCGAGCATGCGGTTGGCGATGCGGAGCGTTTCGATCGCCGCCGAAAAGGGCAGCATGGAAAAGTTCGGCACCAGGAAGAAGACGAGAGAACGCTTTTTGGTCAGTGGCTTGTTCATGAGGCTTCCCATGCTTGGCGATGGCGTATATTCGTCGCTTGGAAGATACTCTTCGGCTTGTCTGTTTGCGACATTGGCATGGAAAGCAGCGACCGCAAAGAGATTTCGCATTGCGACATTGCACGGCAAAAGGCGGTTCCACCGGTCTTTCAGGCTTTTGTAAGGAAAGCGACGGTTTTTCCAGCACAGTTGACGTTATCTGACAAGAACTGCCAGAGATACGCAACAATCACAAAGCGCGCTCCAGGGTTGTGTTTGCCGATTGCGACGTTTTCGGCGGCTGCGGCGGGTGTCGGTAAAAGACAAGTGACGCTCGTACTGCCTCACGGCGCAAGGCTACCGGGTCCCAATGCATTCGCGGCAAGGGTGCAAGGCGGGTTGGATGCGCACGTTTGGTTTGCGGTATGCGTGTTCCAAACTACATACAAAGCGCCCAACACATCGGAAAGGCGATTTTTGCATGCGTCAGGATCCACCAACAGCTGTGCATCGCGTTGTCTGGCTGATGAAGGTTCTTTGGGCCGTTTTGATCATCACGACAACGACCGCCATCGGTGCCTACAGTGGGTGGGTAGGCCACGGCATCGTGGGAGCGTTGGCGCTCGGGTTCGTGGGGTTCGTTGCAGGGTGCTTTGTCTGGCGGCCGTCGATGATCATGCAACTGCTGACTTAAGTCTCGCGCGCGTTTTTCGAGGCGCGCCTTTGCCGTGCCGTGCTCCCGTTGCCTGAGATCAGAATAAGGGCGCGGTAGGTTCGGCATGGCGGGGAACCATCCGCGCAAAGAAAAAGGGCACCGCCTTTTCGGCGACGCCCTTTGTTCTTTATCCGGCTGCTCGACCCGCCGAGGCAGGTCAAGCCGTCATTCATTGTTCGGTCTTATGCACCGCATCGTCCACCGACGGGAAGCCGATGTCCTTCAGGGTGTCATAGGACAGATTTTCCAGCGCCCGTTCCTGGCGGTGACGCTTCCACGCTGCCCAGGCGCGGACGCGCAGGTTGAAGAGACCCGGAAGGGACGAGTGGGAGGATGCCCGTTCCGAGGCCGATGAAAACTGAATGTTGGACATTTCATGGCTCCTTCTGAGTGTCTCAGCAGGTCGCGACCATAATCGTATATATGGCGCAACCTGATCTATCATTCCAACGAATATGTTTGATGCTTTCCATCAAACTTGGTGATTGATTAGCGGGTCCGCAAACATCACGTCGTCGCGGACTCTCTTCGGCAGTTTTGCCAGTTCGCGCCGGGCTTCCACCCGATTTCGTGCGATCTGCTTTTCGCGTCTCTGCCGGACAACGCCGTCGAGTACGGCGATCACTTGGGTAAGGGTGTTGAGGACCATGTCGTTGCTCCTTCGATCCTGAATCTGTACCACTACCTGCGACGCGGGGCTGTTACACAGGGAATTCTTCGAAGCGGCGATAACAAGCGCGGCGGCGGACATGGGCTTCTCCTTCCTTCGTCGTCCTTGAGCTTGACTATCGGTCATTGCTGATGTTCAATCAAACGAAATGAAGTGAACTTATCTTTCAGTTTTTCTGATCGAGGATGCCGCCATGAACATGATGATGCGCCACGCGCTTCCGCTTCTTGAAATGGACGTGCTGAAGACCTTTGTCGCCATCGCCGAGACCGGCAATTTCACCACCGCCGCCGAAACCGTCTACCGCACGCCGTCTGCGGTCTCGATGCAGATCAAGAAGCTCGAGGAAATGCTCGGCAGCACGCTCTTCCTGCGTGACGCGCGCTCGGTGACGCTGACGCCGAAAGGGGAAATGCTGCTCGGCTTTGCCCGCCGGCTGCTGTCGCTCAACAATGAAACGGTGTCGCGCTTCCTGCTGCCGGACATGAATGGCGTCGTGCGTGTCGGTGCGCCGGAGGATGTCGGCGAGCGCATCCTGCCCGAAGTGCTGAAGCGTTTTGCGGAGTCCTATCCGAACGTGACGATCGACGTGTCGATCGGCATGAGCAACGCCATGCGCAAGAAGGTCGACGAGCACCGGCTCGACATAGCCATCTTCAACAGCCTCACCGAGGGAACGCCGAGAAACGGCGAAATCCTGATGCAGGAGAAGCTGGTCTGGGCCGGCGCCAAGTGCGGCAACGCGCATCTGAAGGATCCGCTGCCGGTATCGATGTGGGAGGATGGCTGTGTCTGGCGGGCCGATGCGGTGGAGAAGCTGTCACGCGCCGGCCGCAAGTTCCGCATTGCTTTCTTGAGCGCCTATACGACCGGCCAGCGTGCTGCCGTTCTCGCCGGCCTCGCGATCGCGCCGCTGCCGCGCTACCTCGTCCAGGGCGAGATGGTGCAGCTTGGCGAGCGCGACGGCCTGCCGGATCTCGGCCACTACAATATCGGCCTGCAGGTGATTACTGACGCGCCGGCACCGGTACTGGCCGTTGCCGATCATGTGCGTGACGCTTTCGCCGACCTGCAGATGCAATAGGGAGGTCGCATGCGGTTCGCCGCCTTCCGCCCCCTGTCTTCCACCCTTCGGTTCTTCTCGCGGGACGAACTACCTTGAGCGACCAAACGCGTCCCGTTCTCGATCCGATCGATCGCCTCTCGGAGATCATCTTCGGGCTGCTGATGGCGCTTTCCTTCACGGGAACGATGAGCACGGTTACGGGCGGCGAGGGTGGGGTCAATGCCGTGCTCGTCGCCGCCCTCGGCTGCAACATCGCCTGGGGTATCGTCGATGGCGTCATGTATGTGCTGACGACGGCTGTCGAGCGGGTGCGCCGCCGCGGCTTCCTTGACGCCCTCCGGCGCGAGCCGCTTGCCCGCGCCCGCGAAATGTTTCTCGAAAGCCTCCCGGATGACGTGCGCCGCGTGTCCTCGCCAAAGGAGACCGAGGCGCTGCTTCTCAGGGTGAGGGCGCTTGCCGCCGATCCCAGACACAGGGCGGTAACGGGGCATGACCTGAAGGCGGCCTTCGCCATCTTCCTGCTCGTCGTCACCTCGACGCTGCCGCCCAGCATTCCCTTCCTGTTGATTGGCAATGTCGCGCTGGCGATGCGCGTTTCGAACGGTATTGCGCTCGCCATGCTCTTCATTGTCGGTGCGCGGCTTGGGCAATATATGGGACGCAGCCCCTGGCCGATGGCCTTTGCGATGACGGCGATCGGCGCGGTACTGGTGGCGGTGACGATCCTGTTTGGCGGTTAGCTTTCGCCGCGCTCCGGTCAATCGCAACCGGCGTTCCAATTCATGGAGTCCTATACTCCGTGGGTGTGCGTGCCCAGCGTGCCCAAGGACCACAGTCGGCCGACCGCAGCCCCTTCTGCTTTCCCGACCAATCTGTACGATTGCCTCCTCACCAGGATAGCCGCATGAAGCTCGCACACATCAACTTGGTCGCCCGCGACGCGGATGCGCTCGCCGCGTTTTACATGAACGTCTTGAAATGCGAGCCCCTTCGCGAACCCAGGATGTTGTCCGGAGAAAAAGTGTCGAGAGGCAATGGGATTGAGAACTCCGAGATCTACTCGATCTGGCTCAAATTCCCCGCACTCGACCGCCCTTTCCTGGAAATTCATGAGCACAAGGTCATGCATGATCGGGGCCAGCCAAGGGTGAACGAGCCTGGCCTTGGGCACCTGTCATTCCAGATGGGCGATATTCGCGCCGTACTGTCAGAGATCATTCAGGCAGGTGGAAGCCAGATTGGCGACATCACGGACTTTGGGATGAAGGATAAGCCGTATCTCATCGTCTATGCACGCGATCCCGAGGGGAACATTCTTGAGCTTGAGCAGGCCTGAAACGGGCCGAGCAGATCGCCATCTCTGGCGAGAAGCGGCCGTGCCGTCTCGATCGAAGGGAGCTACTGCATGTTTCCTTTAATCGTAGCCGGTTAAAGGACAAAAACATGCAGCACTTCAAAGTGCTACAGCGACCTTTGCGCGTCTGATAAGACGCGCGGCGCTGTAGTTCCTGGTCTGCTTCCGGTGCCGCATTATCGAAAACGGACGCGATGCTCCAATCCATCGTCACCCATTGACGTGGGCATTTTTCTTCACAATAGGGTCAAGCCGACGAATGTGGCTACCGCCAGCCACGCAGCAACAGGAGTATAATAGTGAGCGAACCGACCGTAGCAGATGCAACAAACCGCATTTATGAATCGCTCCAGGCGGACAATGCCGACATTGACATGCATATTGCGACCCTCAAGGCAGCGTTGGCGCGGGAGGGTTTGAAAGAAGCCGTATTCGACCCGGCCAGGCTCGTGCAGAACAATCGTTCCGGCAGGAAGCTGATGCAGGCATACTTTCGGCAGCGCGGAGTGACGGTGAAATTCGCGGCTTCGTGAAGCCTTCGCATGACGTCAAACGGGGCCAGTATGACGGCTGACCTGATCACCCTCGCTGCCCCGCGCCCGCGAGAGGTTTCTCGATAACCTACCGGACGACGCGCCGCGTATCCTCACCCAAGGAAACCGAGGTGCTGCTTTTGAGGGTGAGGGCGCTTACCACGATCCCAGGCACAAGGCCGTCACGGGCTGCGACCTGAAGGCGGCTTTCGCCATGTCCGCGATCGGCGCGGTACTGGTGGCGGTTACGATCGCGCTTGGAGGGTAGCTTTCGCCTGAGGCGCTTCGCTAGGCCAAGCCGGCGCTCCAATTCATGGAGTCGTCGGCGCCGGTCATGCGTCAGATTGAGGGGCTTGAACTACCCCTCACGGTCGTGCGTTCCCAAGGACCTTATCGGCCCGAAGCGGACATTAATAGTCGCCTCAGATCTCCAGGTAGAGATCCCGGTTCAGCAGTTCAAAGCTGTCATCGGTGGTATCGAGAGTACCATCCTGAAGATAGCAATAATCGCCATTCGCTTCATCGAGAAAGCTGAACCCGTTGTCGCCGTAGGATACATAAATCCCAAAAAGATCTCTGGTAGGGATTTTAGCGATATAGAGCGAGGTGGAACGTACTTCTCTGCCTGCATATTTGCTGAGCGAATCGACGGTGAAAACCGGGTAGGAAAAATCCGTGTCAAAGCCATCACGTTCGCTCAGTTGCGGCTCTTCCTGTTGTCGTCGAAACGTCATTTCGCCATCGGAAAACGAGATGGAGTACCAAGAGCCCTCGATTTTGAAAAACAGTAGGACGTGTTCAGCCAGAAGCTCTCCATCCATGTAGAACGCGCATCTGCGAAACTCCTCTATCGTCCTGCCGGCCAGCGTCTTCGTCATCTCAAAAACTCAGCGATTTCTCGGCAATCAGCGCAGCCGGTATTTCCCTTGCTATGTCGCTCTCCACCAACCGTCAAACAACGGCAATTCGGCATGCCCGCAAGTGGTGCAAAGTTGCCGTCCCCTCTTGGCTCAGTCTTAGGCCCTGCGTAGCCGCCTGACCGGCAAAGCGCCACGCAGCCAAAGTCTCACGCCTTGACCGGCGCCTGGCGGATGTGGATTTCGATCAGGCGCTTCAGTTCAGCCAGATCCCGGGCTTCCAGCGCATCGACCATCAGGTGGTGCTCGCGCGCCGATTGCTCGATGCGGGCCCGCGTGCGCCATTGCGAAACCGGGGCCGATACCGTTCGCTGGCGGATTTCGGCGACGACGTCGACGAGCTCGGAATTGCCGGCAAGAAGCAGAAGCGCGCGGTGAAAGGCGAGGTTGGCGTCGTAGTGCTCCATGATGGAGCCGCGGAACGACATTTCGTCGAACCGACGGGCGAGCCCGCGCAGTTCGGCAATGGCCGCTAGCGTGACGTTGGCGATCATCCGGTCGGCGACGCCGGTCTCCAGGATCACGCGGATATCGCTGATCTCCCGCGTGCGCTGGTCGTCAAGTTCGTAGACCTGGTAGCCGCGGTTGGGATTGTGCTGCACCAGCCGGCGCTGCGACAGCCGGTCGAGTGCCCGACGCACCTCCGGCCGGGTGCAATCGTAGCGGCGCTCCAGGTCGATCTGTTTGAGCCAGGTGCCCGCCGGCAATGTCCCGGTCAGGATGTCGTGCAGCAACAGGTCGGTGACGTCCTTCTTCTCCTCGGGCTTTTCCTCGGCGGCCAGCATTTCCGTCAGATCGTCGCTCATTCCTGCCTTACACTCTCTCTTGCCGCATGGTCTTCCTCGCGCCTCACGTCGCCTGCGTGGCTCACGTCGCCTGCTGCGGCGAAATTGGCTCCATTTTTGGAGAAACTATGATGCTGTCCTAGATAATTCAATGCGCCAGAACGGCTTTCCTTGCCCGTCTTTCGCTGTTGTGCACATCGGTGGAAATGTTTCATGACCCTCTTGTGAATCCAAAAATGTTATCATAAATTGGCGCCAATTCTGGTTACTATTGTTGCGGAAGTTAGTAAACGATGAAAAATGCCGATGCCGTCTGGGACCTCCTCGAAGCCAAGCGCGAGCGGTTTTTCGTGCTCAGCGACCGGGTCTGGGATACGCCGGAAACCAACTACGAGGAGTTTCGCTCGTCGGCCGAGCATGCGCGCCTCCTGGAGGCCGAGGGTTTCCGCGTGTCGCGTGGCATTGCCGGCATGCCGACGGCGGTCATGGGCGAGGCGGGCGAGGGCGGACCGGTCATCGCCATTCTCGGCGAGTTCGATGCGCTGCCGGGATTGAGCCAGGAGGCCGGCCTTGCCGAGGAGCGGCCGCTCACCGAAGGCGGCAACGGCCACGGCTGCGGCCACAATCTGCTCGGTGCCGGTTCGATGATGGCGGCCACCGCGGTCAAGGACTATCTCGCTGCCAACGGCATCAAGGGCCGGGTCCGCTATTACGGCTGTCCGGCGGAAGAGGGCGGCTCGTCCAAGGGCTTCATGGTGCGTGCCGGCGTGTTCGACGATGTCGACATCGCCATTTCCTGGCATCCGGCACCCTTTGCCGGTGTCAACAACCCGATCTCGCTTGCCTGCAACGAGCTCGACTTCCGCTTCAGCGGTCGGGCGTCGCATGCGTCGGCAGCACCGCATCTCGGCCGCAGTGCGCTGGATGCGCTTGAACTGATGAATGTCGGGGTCAACTATCTGCGTGAGCACATGCCGTCGTCGGCGCGGATCCACTATGCGGTGACGGATACGGGCGGCAATGCGCCCAACGTGGTCCAGGCCCGCGCGAAGGCGCGCTATCTCGTTCGCGCCCGCAGCCTGCCGGAGCTACTTGACCTCGTCGAACGCGTCCGCAGCGTGGCGAAGGGTGCGGCGCTGATGACGGGAACGACGGTCACGGACGAGATCGTCAGCGGTGACGCCAACCTGATCGGCAACACGCCGCTCGAGGCGCTGATGCATCGCCAGCTCGAGCATCTGGGGCCGCCTGAGTTCGATGAGGACGACCGCAGGATGGCGGCAAAATTCCAGGAGACCTTTACCGGCGAGGATATCGCCTCTGCCTTCGAGCGGTTCGGCCTGAGGCTACGCCGCGGCATTTCCCTCTGCGACACGATCTTCCCGCCGGAAAACGGCGCCGGAACCCTCGTCGGCTCCACCGATGTCGGAACGGTCAGCTGGGTGGTGCCGACGGTGCAGATGCGCGGCGCAACGTACGCGATCGGCACGCCCGGCCACTCCTGGCAGCTGGTCGCGCAAGGCAAGCTTCCGGCCGCCCACAAGGGCATGGAGCATGCTGCCAAGGTGATGGCGAGCACGGCGGTCGAACTGATCCTCGATCCGGCGCTGATTGCCGCCGCCAAGGCCGACCATGCGGCGCGGCTCGAGGGCACGCCCTTCGTCAATCCCATCCCTGATGATGTCGACCCGCCGATCCCCGGGCGCAGCCATGGTTAAGTCATCGATCGACAAGCGAAGGGAGGCGCTGCGATGACTGAGCCCGGTTTCCTTGACATCATCAGCTTCGGGCCTGACGGCTGGGGGCCGGCGCTTGCGGCCGGCGCGTGGATGACGATCCTGATCGCGATCGCAGGCTTTGCGATCGGCGGCGTCATCGGCACCTTCGGTGCCTGGGCGAAGATTGCTGGCGGCCCGCTCATCCGAGGCTGCGCCGAGGCCTACACCACCGTCCTTCGCGGCATTCCCGACCTGCTGGTCATCTACCTCTTCTATTTCGGCGGCAGCGCCGTGGTGACCGCCGTCGGCCAATTGTTCGGAGCGGAGGGTTTCGTCAGTTTCCCGGGCTTCATCGCCGGCGCGCTTGCGGTCGGCATCACCTCGGGCGCGCAGCAGACCGAGGTCTATCGCGGCGCCTTTCGTGCCGTCCATCCGGGCGAACTGGAGGCGGCGACCGCCTGCGGCATGGGACGGCTCCTCAAGTTCCGCCGCATCACCGCGCCGCTGACGCTGCGTTATGCGCTGCCCGGGCTCGGCAATGTCTGGCAGGTGGTGCTGAAGGAATCGGCGCTGGTCTCGGTTACGGGCGTCGTCGAACTGCTGCGCCAGGCACAGATCGGCGCCGGATCGACCAGCCGCCCGTTCGATTTCTTCTTTATCGCGGCGATGATCTATCTCGCCATTTCCACGGTCTCGGGCCTCGTTCTTCAGGTCACCGAGCGCCGGTTCTCGCGCGGCGTCAGGAGGGGCTGATGGATATCAAATTTGCCCTCGAAACCTTCTGGAGCTTGGCGGCGGCCCTGCCGCTGACGCTGGAGCTTGCCGCGACGTCGATCGTGCTCGGCTCGGTACTGGCCCTGGGGCTGGCGCTATCGCGTCTGTCCGGCATTCTCGCGCTCGATCTCTTTGCCCGCGTCTATGTGTTCCTGTTTCGCGGAACGCCGCTGCTCGTGCAGATCTTCCTGATCTATTACGGTCTCAGCCAGTTTCCGGCCGTGCGCCACAGCATTTTCTGGCCGATACTCCGTGAACCCTACTGGTGCGCGGTGCTGGCGCTGATGCTGAACACGGCCGCCTATGCCAGCGAGATCATCCGCGGCGGGCTGCTTTCGGTGCCGCACGGCCAGGTCGAGGCGGCGCGGGCCTGTGGCATGGGTCGCTTCATGATCTTCCGCCGTATCGTCATGCCACAGGCGCTTCGCCAGGCGCTGCCCGGCTACGGCAACGAGATGATCTCGATGGTCAAGGCGACCTCGCTCGCCTCGATCATCACGCTGATGGAAATCACCGGCGTCGCCGCCAAGCTCATTTCGGAGAGCTACCGGGTGATCGAGGTCTTCGTCGTCGCGGGGGTCATCTATCTCGCCATCAATTTCGCGCTGACCCGGCTCGTCGCTTTCGCTGAACACAGGCTGAGCCCGCAACTGCGCGCGCCGCTGGCGATCTCCGCCGAACTCAAGGGAGAAGCCCATTGAACATGTCCGCCGCCGTCACCGCACCGGTTGCCATCCGCGTGCACGATCTTCACAAGAGCTTCGGCCCCGTCGAAGTCCTGAAAGGCGTGTCGCTCGACGCGCGCGAGGGCGAAGTGATTTCCATTCTCGGATCCTCCGGTTCGGGCAAGTCGACGCTGCTTCGCTGCATCAACATGTTGGAGGTGCCGAATTCGGGAACGATCGAGGTTGCCGGCGAGGCGATCCGGCTGAAGACGCTGAGCGACGGACGCAGCCGTCCGGCCGATCAGAAGCAGGTGGACCGCATCCGCTCCGAACTCGGCATGGTGTTCCAGAGCTTCAACCTCTGGTCCCACAAGACCGTGCTTGAAAACCTCATCGAGGCGCCGGTGCATGTGCTGAAGCGCCCGCGGGCGGAAGCGATCGAGGAAGCCGAAGCGCTGCTTGCCAAGGTCGGCATCGCCGACAAGCGCAACCACTATCCCTCGCATCTCTCCGGCGGCCAGCAGCAGCGCGCGGCGATCGCCCGCGCGCTTGCCATGCGCCCGAAGGCGATGCTGTTCGACGAACCCACCTCGGCGCTCGACCCGGAACTGGTGGGCGAGGTGCTGCGCGTCATGCGGGGGCTCGCCGAGGAAGGGCGGACCATGCTGGTGGTGACCCATGAGATGGGCTTTGCCCGCGACGTCTCGAGCCGCGTCGTGTTCGTGCACAAGGGAACGATCGAGGAGGAGGGACCGCCGCACGAGGTCTTCACCCGTTCGAAGTCCGAACGCTTCCGCCAGTTCATCAAGAGTTGAGATCTGCCGCGAGCTGCAGACCGATTACCAACAACCAAACCAATCAACATCCACAAAAAGGGGAATGCTGTAATGAAAAAGATGACCGCAATCATGGCTTCGGCGCTTGCCGTTGCCGCGGGGCTGATGTCCATGCCGGCTCAGGCCGAAGACAAGAAGTGGACCAAGATCACGATCGCCACCGAAGGCGCCTTTCCGCCCTATAACCTGACGAAGGCGGACGGCACGCTCGACGGCTACGAGATCGAGCTCAGCAAATATCTCTGCGAGCATATGAAGGTCGAGTGCACCATCATCGCGCAGTCCTTCGACGGCCTGATCCCGGCGCTCAACGCCGGTAAGTTCGACGCGATCATGGCCGGCATGTCGGCGACCGAAAAGCGCAAGGAAGTCATCGACTTCTCGATGTCCTACGGCAGCACCGGCCAGGCCTTTGCCACGCTGAAGGGCGGCGATCTGGAAACGCTGCCGATGAAGGGCGAACTGTTCTCGCTCGCCTCCAACGAGGCCGGCGCGCGCAAGGCGGTCGATGAATTGAAGCCGCTGGTCGAAGGCAAGACCGTCGGCGTCCAGACCGCCTCGATCGCCGCGCGCTTCATCGACGAATACCTGAAGGACGTCGTCGAGGTGCGCGAGTACAAGACGACCGAGCAGCACGACCTCGATCTCGTCGCCGGCCGCGTCGATTTCGTCATGGCATCGATGGGCTATCTGAAGACCGCGGTCGAAAAGCCGGCCAATAGCGACATGGTCATCGTCGGCCCGCGTTTCCAGGGCGGCTTCCTCGGCGCCGGCAGCTCCGTCGGTCTGCGCAAGAGCGATACCGAGCTGAAGGCGCTGTTCGACGACGCCATCGCCGCAGCCAAGGCCGATGGCACCATCAAGCGCCTGTCCGAAAAGTGGTTCGGCTTCGACCTGACGCCGCAATAAGGCGGTCCGCCACCGCTCTCAACCCAAGCGCCGCGTGTTCCGCCGAACGCGCGGCGCTTTTGCGTGGCGGCGCTAGCGGTTGACTCTCATAAGTAGCGCCTTATGATAAGTCATGGCTTATGAAGGAAAAGTGCTCACTGCGCTCGCAGACCCGACGCGCCGGGCGATCTTCGAGAAACTCGCGGCCGGTCGCTCGTCGGTCGCCGAGGTTGCCCGGTCCCTGCCGGTCTCGCAGCCGGCGATCTCCCAGCATCTGAAGGTGCTGAAGGAGGCGGGGCTGGTCACCGACGAGCCTCAGGGCCAGAGGCGCATCTATTCGATCGATCCGGCGGGCCTCGGGCCGCTCAGGCAATGGCTGGACCGCTTCTGGGAGGGTCAGCTAGCCGCCTTTAAGGCGCTGGCCGACAGCGACGAGGCTTCGGGAACTGAGCCGAGGGAACCGGAGCGATAGGGGACGGAAGTCCTACCGTCGACACGCCTCCGCCGCGACCACGCCAGTAACGGGAGGAAAGGATATGCATATGATCGAGCCGGCGCCTGTGCGCAAATCCGTAACCGTCAACGCTCCACCGGAGCGCGCCTTCGAGATCTTCGTCGCGCGCATGGGCGACTGGTGGCTGAAGACCCACAGCCTGACGGCGAGCGGCCAGAGGGCTGTTATCGTCGAGCCCGCCGCCGGCGGCCGTTGGTATGAGGTGGGCACCTCGGGCGAGGAAAAGGACTGGGGGCGGGTGCTCGCCTATGAGCCGCCGAAGCGGATCCTCTTCGCCTGGCAGCTCAATGCCGAATGGACCTTCGATACCGATTTCGCAACCGAGGTGGAGGTGACCTTCGAACCCACGCCGGAAGGCGGCACCACCGTGCGGCTCGAACATCGCGACCTCGCCAACTACGGCGCGAAGGCGGAGGTGGCCCGTGCTTCGCTTGATTCCGACGGTGGCTGGGCAGGGCTGCTCGCAGCGTTTGCGGCGAAGGTGGGGTGAAGTGTCGAGCCCGGTTGGTTTGGCGTCGCATCGAGGGCGGCGCGCTTCCAACCTTGTTTCGAACACAATCGCCCCGTATACACCCGGCCATCGGTATTGCTTATGAGCGCTGAAAATTCTCGCCGCTCGCAATCGCCGCGTCGCATTAGACTTTTGACCACGGATGTACTGGCACTGGTGTAAGAGCGATGATGAGGAAGGTCGGTGCGGTTTCGCCCCGGCCTTTTTTGTTGGCCCACTACGGAATGATGATCTTCATCTGGTCATGGGCTCCCGCCGCTTTGAGGTTCGACGCTGCGCCAAGCTGCGCACGTTCATCCGAGGTTCATGACGGGTGCCGGAAAATGACCCGACGAACAACAGTTGGACGATGCCATGAAAAGAATAGGTGCAGTACTCGTAGCCGCGGCTACGGCACTGTCGGCGGTCTCGGCGCAGGCCGTGCCCATGTCTCCCGTTTCGGTGGGGCAGTCAGTTTCCCAGCCTGTCGAGTTGATCCACCACAAGCCAGGTCATTACGGCGGACCGCCGCACAAACGCGGGTATAACGGCTACCGTTACGGCGGCAACCGTTACAATGCGGCTCCACGATACGGCTATTACAATGGCTACGAGGGCTACCGCTACCGTCGCGACGGTTACCGTCGGCACAGTGACGGATGGTGGTATCCTCTGGCGGCATTCGGGGCAGGAGTGGTTATCGGTGGCGCGATCGCGCAGCCACCTCGCAGGGTCTATTCCAACGCGCCGTCTGCGCATGTCGAATGGTGCTATGACCGCTACCGCTCGTACAACGCCTACGACAACACTTTCCAGCCCTATTACGGGCCGCGCCAGGAATGCGTGTCGCCGTATTACTGATCAGCACGCCTGCTTGACGGTGGCCATGGGTTCGAAGCCTTGATGGCCATCGATGCGGCCGTGTGGCCGCCTTCGTCCGCCGCCAGAGAACCGTCGTCGTCGAGCCCGCCGGCGGCCGCTGGTATGAGATTGGCCAATCCGGCGAGGAGAAGGACTGGGGCAGGGTGCTCGCCTGCGCGCCGCCGAAGCGCATCCTCTTTGCCTGGCAACTCAATGCTGACTGGGCCTTCGATCCGGATTTCCGGACCGAGGTGGAGGTGACTTTCGAACCGACGGCCGATGGCGGAACGACCGTGCGGCTGGAGCATCGCGACCTCGCGAACTACGACGCCAAGGCGGAAGAGGCGCGCACCTCGCTCGATTCCGAAGGCGGTTGGGCGGGATTGCTCGGGGCGTTTGCGGTGAAGGCCGGGTGAGAGGAAACCTGCACTCAGTCCGGGCGCCGGATACCGGCGCCGCTCAAGACAGCTTCGTAGTAAGCGCGGATTGCGTTTAGACGCTCGATTACATCTGCGAGTGCCGCCGACCTTTCGAGGGGGGCAGCCTCGGCGGCCGCGAATTCGAGGCCTACGATGAAACCGTACAGGCTGTCACCTTGGAATACGACGCCTGGAAACTGCCGATTCGGCAACTGAACGACAGCGTAGTTGGTCGGTTCGGTCAGCAGCTTTGCTGCGTATGGTTGCTCCGCCGTCTCCTCGGTGCGACCGGCAGCCCGCAAGCTCGAGGTCGGAGCAAGCAGCTCCTTGCCCCGTTCAATCAATCGTTCTATCGCCCGGAGGGGAAGATCCTCGTCATAGGCGGTGAAGGTCATTGCATCTGAGGCATCCGAGTAAAAGACCTCGGCCACCGCTCTTTGAGTTTCCTCGTCCAGCAGCTCGAGATACATGCCGTCACGTTCAACGTCGCTGCCCCGGACGAGAATGAATCGTCGATCACCTGTCTCGAAGAAGTCCATACCTGATCCTCGTCTGAGCAGCGGCTGGCGCGGAAGCCGGCCGCGTTGTCTTGCGCCGTTGTCGACGACGAGAGCCCCATCGCTGTCTTCGAGAAGGAAGCACTCCGGGCCATTTTGGGGTTCGGCTGATCGTCACGCGTCTCTCGTCGAGCTCCAAGACCAACTTCTAGTCGGTAACCGTTACCGATTGAATCGAAGCTGGTCCGAAGACGGCTACACCGTCGATTTTACTTCCGTCCAAGCGGTCAACAGGGAGCCATCCTCGAAAAACAAGGTGGTCGCGTCCAAGGAAATGTCGGTGGCCACCAGCACTTTGCCGGTCAGCCTTTCCTCGAGGGTGCCTTTGGTTGGTAAGACAGTGGGCAAGGTATCCCTTTTGGACCCGGCAAAGGACAGTTGGATACTGCCTTACTTCGTTGGTGTCGGCCGCACCAGCGTGACGACGCGTGGCTTTGATGGCGCATCCAGCCATTCGATCCACTTGTCCCGTTCCTCGATCGTGTCGAAGAACCGCCAGAGCTTGTAATCTTCTTCGGTGGTCTGCAGCATCTCGCCGAGCGAGACGAGCTCCATCGGCAGCTCCACCTCGTTGCCGTCGTAGCGAATGAAATAGATGCCTTCGGCGGCGAGACGGACCACCTGGCCGGTGCCATAGGTGCCATCGGGATCGTCGACGGTGAAGTACATGCCGGTCAGGGTATCGAGAATCTTGTCGTTCATGGGTTTTGGATGCCAGTTCAAAGAATACGATTCATCAGACCGTCGCCCGCCGCCGGAATTAAGGCAAGCCGAAATATCGAGTGTCCACGTCTGGTGAAGAGGTCAGGCAGCGTTCCAGACGGTGCGAGACGGCAGAAGAGTTGACAAAGTGGCGGCTGACCGGAACCATCTCGTCGTCAACAGAAACAGTGCCCACAATCAAATCATGCAGATATCGATACCGCAGGAGGCTTTTCCCGCGTTGGGAACTGTCGCAAATCCCGCTGTGCTCTACGATGGGCTCAGCGCTTTTGTCTGTTATGAAGCTGCTCCGAGCGCTGGCGGCGGTAATGTCGTTCTCAAGTTCGGCGACGTTATCGATTTCCGGATTACGCCGATGAATGTCGATGGGCTGCCGGAGTGCAGGTACCCAATCCGTCCATGGGCGTTCAATGAAGTCGTGGACGGTGACGAAGCGGCCAAATGGAAAGTCCTCAATCCGCGTTTCTGGCTCATATCCTTTAACGACGTAACGATCGAGGTTCTGTTCGAGACGGTCTCGCTCGAGCTTCATGACGAGCGAGGCGGGCCGCTGCCCAGGACGCTGATGAGCGCCTTGAGATGACGGTCTGAAGACGGCAGCTTAACCGACTCACTCTACTCCCGGCTTCTTCTCCGCCGACGACCGCCACCCTCGCCATCATCGCCCGTCACCTTGCGCTCCGGCAAAGTCACGACTGCAGAAAGCTTCGGGAAGGCGTCGACCTTGTTCGGCATCGCCATGGCGTTGACGAAGTGCTCCTGAAACTTTGATTCAAGTGCCGTCTCTATCTTCTCGATTTTGCTGACGGTTTGCTCGATCTCGCGACGGTGGCCGCGGTTCAAGAGCGCCATCAGCGCGCCGGTGCCGGCGGCGTTGCCGACGGCCTTGACCTCGTCGAGGTCGCAGTCCGGAATGAGCCCCAGCACCATCGCGTATTTCGGGTCGATGAACGAGCCGAAGGCGCCGGCAAAGCGGATGGTGTCGACATGCTCGATATCGAGCTTCTCCATCAACAGCTTGATGCCGGCATAAAGGGCGGCCTTGGCGAGCTGGATGGCGCGGATGTCGTTCTGCGTCACCGTGATGCGCTGCTCGCCCTCGTGCAGCAGGTAGGAGAAGGTGCGGCCGTTCGGGATGATGCGCGGGCTTTTTGCCGCCATCGCGCCGTCGACGACGCCGTCCTGCGAGATGATCCCGGAAAGGTACATCTCGGCGACGATCTCGATGATCGCCGAGCCGCAGATGCCGGTCACGCCGACGCTGGCCGCAGCTTCGGCAAAACCGTCCTCGTCCGACCATTTGTCGACGCCGATGACGCGGAAGCGCGGTTCCAGCGTTTCGGGATCGATGCGCACGCGCTCGATGGCGCCGGGGGCGGCGCGCTGGCCAGAGGAGATTTCAGCACCCTCGAAGGCTGGGCCTGTCGGTGACGAGGCGGCGACGACGCGGTCCTTGTTGCCGAGCACGATCTCGGCATTGGTGCCGACATCGACGAGCAGCATCATCTTGTCCTGGCGATAGGGACCTTCGGCGAGCGTGGCACCCGCCGCATCGGCGCCGACGTGGCCGGCGATGCAGGGCAGCATATAGAGCCGCGCGCCGCGGTTGACGTCGATGTCGATCTCGTGCGCCCAATATTGCAGCGCGCCGGAGACGGCGAGCGCAAACGGCGCCTGACCGAGTTCGGTCGGGTCGATGCCGAGGAACAGGTGGTGCATGATCGGGTTGCCGACGAAGACCATGTCGAGAATGTCGTGGCGGTCGACCTCGCCCTCGGCGCAGACCTTGCCGATCAGGCCGTTGACCGCCTCGCGCACCGCCTTGGTCATGGCTTCCCGGCCGTCCGGGTTCATCATCACATAGGAAACGCGGCTCATCAGATCCTCGCCGAAGCGGATCTGCGGGTTGGAAGCGCCCGAGGAGCCGACGATGCGGCCCGAGAGCAGCGACACCAGATGCATCGCGATCGTCGTCGAGCCGATGTCGCAGGCAACGCCATAGGCCTCGTTCTTCAGGCCCGGCCACAGGCCGACGATGAAGGGGCGGGACGAATCCATGTCGCGGTGGATGGCGGCGGTGACGGCCCAGTTGCCCTTGCGCAGAATGGTCTGCACCTGCGGGATCAGGTGCGGGGCAATCAGGAGATCCTTCCAGCCCCAGTCCTTTTCCAGCATCACCTTCAGCCGGTCGAGGTCGCCGAGCGGCTTGTGCATGTCGGGCTCGTCCACCTCGACATAGCAGAGCTGGACGGCGGCATTGCGCTCGATCACCCGATCGGTCGCGGCCTTGCGCACGACCTGCGCGTTGATGACGGTATCCTGCGGCACGTCGATGACGAGGTCGCCGAGGATCTGGGCGGAACAGGACAGCCGACGGCCATCGGGCAGGCCGCGAATCTTTTCGTAGCGATCTTCCTTGGCGCCCTTTTCCGAGATGTGCTCGTTGGAGGAAACGATCTTGTGCTTGGCGAAGTTACCTTCCTGCACCACGATCTGACAGCGCCCGCAGGTGGCGCGGCCGCCGCACACACTTTCGACATAGACGCCGAGCTTGCGGGCGGCATCGAGAACCGGGGTGCCGACCGGGAAGCGGCCGCGTTTGCCCGAAGGCATGAACAGCACCAGAGGTTCCTTTTGCGCGGCTTCGGTCATGTTGGTCTCGATCTCGGAAGTGCCTTCGATGCGCATGCTCTAGTCTTTCGTCAGGTCCGCTTCAACAGGTGAGCGAAGCACGGCTAAACGGTTTCAGACTGCACCGGAACGCCGCCCGATAGTTGTCCAATCCCGACATGGAAGCATCTGTTTCAAACAGTTAAGGCGTGAGGCTTGGCGGCCGGTCAGGCTACTTGCGCGACAGACGCCGGGCGTTGCTGCGCACCCGCTTGCCATAGGGCCTGAGCGCTGCGGACGCAATCGCCGTTCCGTGGCCGGAGGCCGTGCCGCCGGCCATCAGCCGCAGCGTGTTGTCGAAGGCAGCTTTCCAAAGGGCCATGTTCACGGCCATGACGCTTTCCGCTGAGGCCGCGATCTTCTCGGAGATCATGCGGTGAAGCTCGGTTACGTCGTGGGACTTGCCCGTAAGCGCCGCCATCTGCATTTCCTGCAGCCGGACGGCGATGACGAAGGGTGCTTCAAACCAGAGGGTCGCGGCATCGAGTCGAAGGCGGCGTGTCATGGGTGATCCCTTGTGCTGCGAGGTTGGGTGCCGAAGTCGGTGTTATAGCGCTCCCGTTTGTATCACCGCGAATGCGACGGGAGGAGGGCGGCGACGAGACGCGGATGGCTTCTCATGCCGTTCCCCCTCCCAAGGCGTAACCTACTCGCTC
This sequence comes from Ensifer sp. 22521, assembly GCF_052044795.1. Lineage (NCBI taxonomy): Bacteria > Pseudomonadati > Pseudomonadota > Alphaproteobacteria > Hyphomicrobiales > Rhizobiaceae > Ensifer > Ensifer sp. 22521. Next base: position 81,657 of record NZ_JBQENM010000019.1, on the reverse strand, counting down.
GCTGCCGCACCGCCGGTGCGGGCCGCGCGACCGCCGCGGCGTCCACCGCTGGCGGCTGCCGGTGCGGCCGCAACGACGTGACCGCCTTCGGCCGGCTTGTGGTCGCGATAGGTCTTGATCCAGTGGGTGCAGTTCGGATCGGTGCCGTTCAGAACGTTGGCGGCGCGCACGGCTTCCATTTCCTGCGGGCGGCAGGGGTTCATGATCGCCGACGTCATGCCGGCGCCGATGACCATCGGGATGAAGCCGGCATTGATGCCGTGGCGGTGCGGCAGGCCGAAGGAGATGTTGGAGAGGCCGCAGGTGGTGTTGACCTTGAGCTCCTCGCGGAGCCGCCGCAGGAGCGCGAAGACCTGCCGGCCAGCGTCGCCCAGGGCTCCGATCGGCATGACCAGCGGATCGACAACGATGTCGTGCGGCTTGATGCCGTGATCCAGGGCGCGCTCGACGATCTTCTTGGCGACGGCGAAGCGCACGTCCGGGTCCATCGAGATTCCGGTTTCATCGTTGGAGATAGCCACCACCGGTACGTCGTATTTCTTGACGAGCGGCAGAATCGCTTCGAGCTTCTCCTCTTCGCCGGTGACGGAATTGACCAGCGGGCGGCCCTTGGCAACGCGCAGTGCCGCCTCGATCGCGGCGGTGACGGAGCTGTCGATCGCCAGCGGTACATCGACGAGGCCCTGGACGATTTCGAGCGTCTTGACGAGCAGCGGCGGCTCGGTCTCGTTCGGGTTGACGGCGGTGACGCCGGCGTTAACGTCGAGCATCGTCGCGCCCGCTGCCACCTGCTCCAGCGCATCCTTGATCACCGTGTCGAAGTTGCCCTCGATCATTTCGGCGGCGAGTTTCTTGCGGCCGGTCGGGTTGATGCGTTCGCCGATGACGCAGAACGGCTGGTCGAAGCCGATGATGATCTCGCGGGTGGCGGAAGCGACGATGGTCCGGGTCATGCAGGGTCCTTTGTCAATTGGCGTCGGGCTATGTAATCACGCCCAGGAAGTCGATGATAGGCGCCTTCTGATAGGCGCCGGTTTTGTCTGCGGTCTGGTCAGTGCGGATGATGGGCTGCGGCTTCGGCCATCTCCTGCTGGTTTTCTTCCTTGCCTTCGCGAATATGCTCCAGCCGCTCGGCAACGAGCGCATCCTCAGGCAGCGTCTCGTGCTTCCAGGGCCGGCGGCCCTTCAGCACGCCCGATTCATGCACGATCTCTGCGACATATTCTTCCTGGCGATAGGCCATCACGTGGATGCCGGAGACACCTTCGATCTCCTTCACCTCGTTGATGATGTCGATGCAGAGCTGCTTGCCTTCCTTCTTCTGGTCCTGCGCGCCTTCCAGGCGGGTAATGACGCTGTCGGGGATATGGATGCCCGGAACGTTGGAGCGGATCCAGCGGGCGGTCTTGGCCGATGCCATCGGCCCGACGCCGACGAGGATATAGCACTTCTCGTGCAAGCCGAGGTCGCGCACCTTCTTCATGTATTCGCGGAACATCGGCACGTCGAAGCAGTACTGGCTCTGCACGAACTGCGCGCCGGCCTCGATCTTCTTGGCGAGACGATAGGGGCGGAAATCGTAAGGCGGGGCGAAGGGGTTGATGGCGGCGCCGAGGAACACCTGCGGCGGCGTCGTCAGCTTGCGGCCGGAAAGGAACTTCGAGTTGTCGCGCATGATGCGCACGGTTTCGAGCAGCGACATGCAGTCGAGGTCGAAGACCGGCTTTGCGCCCGGCTGGTCGCCGGCCTGCACGCCGTCGCCGGTCAGGCACATGATGTTCTGCACGCCCATGGCCGAAGCGCCGAGCACGTCGCCCTGGATGGCGATGCGATTCTTGTCGCGGCAGGCGATCTGCATGATCGGCGCATAGCCCATGCGGGTCAAAAGCGCGCAGATGCCGACCGAGGACATGTGGCAGTTGGCGCCGGATGCATCCACCGCGTTGATGCCGTCGACCCAGCCGTCGAAGACCGCAGCGCGTTCGTAGACGTCCTGCGGGTTGGCGCTGTCGGGCGGGTTGAGCTCGGCGGTGACGGCAAATTCGCCGCGACGCAGAACACGCTCCAGACGGCCGCGGGAGGAATGGCCGGGCAGGGGCTCAAGCGGCGCGCCGGGATCGAAGGGATTGATATCGGGGCTCATGCCTGGCCTTCCTTGGATGCCGCTTCACGCTGCGCTGCGGCTTCCGCCGTCACGCGCAGCCAGGACGAAGTTTCGCGCAGCGACTGGTTGACCGGCTTCTGCACGTTCATGATCGCATTGCCCTTCTCCATGTTCTGCGAGCCCTTCCAGGCCTGCACCCAGACGCAGGGCATATCCGGCTCGACCTCGCAATTGCCGTTGGCGCGCACGCCGCCGCAGGGGCCATTGCGCAGCTGCTTCGGACAGTTCATCGGGCAGGACATGCCAGTTGAAGACAGCGCGCACTGGCCGCACATGCGACAGTCGAAGAGGAAACCCTTGACGTGACGCTCGACGAAGGTGATCGGTCGCTCGACCCGGCCGTAGCCGAGGGCGTTCCAGAGCGGATGCAAGAGCAGGAATACATCGGCGAAGCGGTTGTAGAACCACTCGAGGAAACGGGAGTTGCGCACGGCCCAGAGGCGAACCGTATATTTGTGGCGCGACCGGCGGCTCGGAGAAACCCCGGTCGGGGTATAGGCGCCGGTCGCAGCCTTTGCCCCAGGTGCTGCGTTGCCCTTCATGATCTTCGGTTCGCCTGCAGGTTTGGCATCAGCCATTGTCGCGGCCTCCGGCCTTGACCAGTGCGACGAGCCGCTCGCGGTCATAGGCCGCTTCGAGTTCGGCCGCGGCCTGATCCGCTTCCGTTTCCAATTCGTCGGAGACCGGCACCGGATCAGCCTTGCGCCATTCGGCGAGATAATCGTCGGTTTCGGCGGCACCGGTGCGCATGGCGCACATGTCGATCGCCTCGGTGAAGCGCAGCGACAGCTCGCGTTTTGCCGTCGTGCGGCCCTTCTTGATGATGACCTGGGCCGGAATGTCGCGCCAGTAGACGATAATGCGATCTGCCATCGGGTGTCGTTCTCCTCCCCTGCATGTTTCCTTTAGTCTGAGCCGATTAAAGATCAAAAACATGCAGCACTCAAAGTGCTACAGCGACCTTTGCGCGTCTGATAAGGCGCGCGGCGCTGTAGGTGCGACAATGCGCATGTACAGGCGTCCGGGCTCATCTCGCCACGACGTCGGATATGTCCAAAAACGACGCTGGGCGACGAGCCGCCGCGAGCGCGCTTCAGGAGACGCGCGAGCGTCGGTCGAGCGGCTGGGCGTGTCAATGCCGTTCGGAGCGGATTGCCCACAGTTTCAGGCTTTTAGCGCGCATGCGACAGGATCGATAACCCTTTGCACCGCTTACCAGATACGACGTGTGAGCCCGTTCCACAGCCAGGTCCAGATGGGCGGGTGAAACCATTGTCGTGACGGACCTGCGACATCGACAGTCCGCAGATTTCCGTCAAGCGCATCTGTGACTGCGGCGATCGCAATATCGGTGGAAGCAGCCGTCTGCAGCAGCGGATAGGTGTGCATCGTGTCGCTTTGGCTCGGCCTTTGGCGTGACTGGTGGAGCACACCGCCGGTGTCGACGCCGGCATCGACCAGATGCACGGTCGCGCCGAAGTTCTCCGCATCGTCGCTGACCAGCGCCCAGTAGCCGCCCATCAGGCCGCGATAGGTGGGGTTGATACCGGCATGGAAATTGATGACCGGGCAGGGGATCGCGGCAAGGGTCCCGGCCGTCAGCATGCGGCAGCTGATGAGGAAGATGACGCCGGGTTCCAGCGCGCGGATGTGCACCAGAGTTTCGGCGTCGTTGATCGAAGTCACGGATTTGACCGGGATCGACGAATCGAGTTTTCCCGAGACCTTGTAGGTGGCGAAGATTTCTTCCGCGCGGCGGCGGGTGAAGCGCTTGCCGAAGCGCGAGGCGATCATGGTGGCAAGCTGCCCCAGCGCCGTCGGCCAGCCGAGCTTGCGGGCGCGGCGGCGCAGGAACACAGCTTTCGATTCCGGCTGTTCCTCGATGACGGTGATGTCGGAAAAGCGCGCGGCGAGCGCATTGATCATGATCCACGGGTTCTCACCGCCCGCCGTGACCACGACGATGCGACCGGGGCGCTTGCCTGCGGCTTGATTCGGACTGGCGATTTCGGTCATGGCGGCCCCATGCGTGAACAGGGCCAAGATATGCAGGCTCGCCCGTTACCGGCGGCTTAACTGGTTCCAGTACCATTCGGCCACACCGCCGCCGAGCACGACCAATGCCACGGACTCGAGCAGCGCTACGTCTTCCGTCAGGTTGCAGACCGCACCGATCAGCAGAGCCAGAAGCAGGCCGGCCGCACATCCAAGCGCATAGGGCAGATATTCGAGGAATTTCACTGCTGTCTCCTCCGACAGGCGTGGCGATCTTCTTCAACATAGCCTCACGGCAAGGGCGCCGCGCTGCTGATGGTTCGCCGCATGGTTGCCGATGGCTATGAAATCACCTTGACTCCCTCCATCGCCTTGTCAAGCTGAGCTTGGCAGGAAAGCCTGAATTCGTTCCGCCGGCAACGCACCCAGCCATCCGGGAAGATGAAGCAATGGGCGACATTCAAGCCAGACGCATGATCCTCGACTTCTTGAGGCAGCACACCTTGGCCGTGATCGCGACCTGCGGCCGGGATGGCAGGCCTGAAGCGGCGGCTATCGATTTCTCGGTGCGAGACGACCTGGAAATCGTGTTCGACACGTTCGAACATACCCGCAAGTTCGCAAACCTCTTGGAGCAGAGCCGCATCGCGCTCGTCATCGGCTGGGACAACAACATCACCGTTCAATATGAGGGCGACGCGACGAAGGTCTCCGCCGATGATCTCGAGCGATACCAGGAAGCGCATGTGAAAAGCGTTCCGGCCGAAAGAGAGTTTGTCGAGAAGGGTGCCGTGGTGTTCCGGGTCGAACCGCGCTGGATTCGCTACTCCGATTACAGCAAGACTCCTCCCGACGTGATCGAGCTCGGCTTCTGAAGTTTGGACCTTGCCGTCATGAAGCCGCGGTGATGCGGCGGTGAATACCGCCGAGACTTTCCTTGAACCGCTCGAACGTCCCGTGCTCCGTCAGCTCTCGCAGCACCTGTTCGTTGATGCCGCCGCGTGTCGCGTAATCCTCGGCGAGATGCGCGAAGCTGGCATCCGGTGTCGTTGCCGGTGCCTGACCCAAAGCCCCAAACAGCGAGGCCACATAGTCGCGGCCCTTGGCGTCCTCCACGCCGTTGTCTTTCAGCCAGCCATGGATCGTTTCGAGATATTTGAAGTAGCTGGCATAGGTGGCCGTCGCCACGCTCAGCACATCGAACTCGCTCTCGCTTTCAACCTCGATCGCCTTGCCGAGCCTGCCGAAAAACGCTGCCATTTCCGGATCCGGCGGGAAAATGATCGTCGGCCCCTGGCGGATCGCGATCATCGGCATCGGCAATGCCTTGGTCACCCGCTTCACCGGGCCGACCATGGCGGCGATCTCATTGCAGGAGAAGGTCGCGATCAGGCTGACGACATGGTGATCCGGCCGGAAGCGCAACAGCGGCAGCACTTCGCGGGCGATCTGTGGCCGGACGGCAAGCATGACCGTGTCGCAATCGTCCAGGACTGCCTGATTGTCGGCCGCCACCCGCACATCGGGAAACCGCGCGGCAAGGCCCGCCGCGATCTCTTCGTTGCGTGGCGACAGCACGACCGGGGTGGTTTCGCCCGGAAGCGATTTGAGCCCGGTGACGATCGCAGACGAAAGTGCGCCGGTGCCGATGAAGCCGAGTTTCATGAGAAGTCCTGTCGCTTGGTGATTTCAGCAGATCCGTGAAACTGCCGGGTGCCGCATGCACGGGTCCTGGTTTGTGGTTCGCGGAACAATAATACCAAAGGCGCTGGCGACAAGCGGTCGCGACAGCGTCGCCCACAGGCTACAGCGCCGCGCGTCTTATCAGACGCGCCAAGGTCGCTGTAGCACTTTGAATTGCTGCATGTTTTTGTCCTTTAATCGGGTACGATTAAAGGAAACATGCAGTAGCGGGACGCATTTCAACAACGGAGTTGAGGTTGCCACACCCTGTCGCCGCCTGCGGGGAGAGGGGACGTGGACAGTGATGTCGCCGAACAGGGCGGCGATCCTGTGAGACCAAGGGGTGTTGGGCGCGAGCGGGTGCCGCGGGTTTCCTTCCGAGATCTAGCGGCCGAGATCTAGCGGAAGTCCGCGGCTGTGAGGATATAGATTGTCCGGCGCCCGTTGGCATAGGCTGCCCTTGCGACTTCGTAGATCGAGTTGCGTGCGGCGTCGAATGCCTGGAGGCAGGCCGCCTCGGTCGTCCGGGTGGGCGCGCCACGGGCCAGAGCCGCCGCCTCGACATAGAAGGGCACTTCGAACATGCCGTCGTGGCCAAGGAAGCGAACGGCGTTCCTCGCACCATCGAAGCTTCGGGATTGGTTTGGGAAGCTCAGTGGCATGGTGTGATCCTTCTAGCGGTAAGCCAAGTTGGCCAGCGGTGGGTCGGCTGGGTAGACGCGTGAAGACGTGCATTCATCTTCGCGCCGCGCCATCACAAGATCCGCCCGAAGAGGATTGTGGTAACGACGACGGCGATCGCCAGCGAAAGGGCAATCCAGGCAAGCAGACCACGATAGTCGAAGAGATAGATCTGAGCCGGTATGTGGTACTTCATGATCGCCTCCTGTGGCTGATCTGTTCGGACCGCTTGGCTTGGTGTTTACAAGATGTGTGCAGTTCTGAACGCCCGTTCGGCCCGTGCGATCGTGTCGTTGCCGGCATTGACGAGTTCGAGATTGCCTTCATCGGTTACCCGCTCATGGCATTCGCCGTTGCTGCGTATGCGGTACTGGAGCGCATTGTCGCGGATCGGCAGCGTCGCGGTAATGCGATATGTTTCTCCGACAATTGACTCCCTCGTCAGCGCCCCTCTGGAGCGAACGAGCTGGCCAACGTGAAAACGGTGGACAGGCGACTGGTCGCGCGGACTGCGGATGATGCGTTTGGTGAACGTTAGCGTGTTCATGATGGTCTCAGTCCTCTTAAAATGTGCTTGGGCACGGTCGGCCGGACAGCTGCTCAAAGATGGCTTGGCTCGGGCGAACAGATGTCCCGAAGCGAGATGTGCTTCGAGACGAAGCGTTGGCCCAAGCACTGGAACCGAAGCTTGCGTATCTGTCGAAAATTTAGGAGATCGGGGCGGTTCGAAGTTCTGATACCGCGAAAGCCACATCGGCCAAATCTACTTGGCTTAATATAGCGCGTCGATTGAGTTTCAATTGAGGCGGTTGTGTCTGCTGGCGGGGATGCGCGCTCCTGTTGGCGGGCTTGCCGGAGCTTCTCCGGATGTCGGGACTCATCAACCGTCACTCCATCACGGTTTTCCGTTGTCCGCTCGATAAAGCCCCGCGTCAATTGCGGATGTGGTAAGCTCATCGTTTGGAATTGGAGACTGCGATCGAAGGGGCCCTGAACCGAACGGTTGCCGACACCTTGCAAAAGGCGCTTGCACGTTTCCTTACTCAAGCCTGATGACGCCCGGCCGCGATGATCTCATTCGAAGAAGGAGAGGCGCAATGTGCTCCCGTTTGGTCTTCTGCCTGCTTCTGGTTGCCCTGTCGGTTGTCCTTGTCTGGGCCTTCAGATCGCCTCAGGGCAACGCCGATGGTCGCTCAGCCATGCCGCATCTGGCGGATCAGGGCCAGGTCGTGAACCCCGATTGTGGACTGGTCTGAACCATGGCAACGCTACGGTACGGTCTCAAGGTCGAAGCCAACAATGTCTGGGCGGTGGTCGATGTCTTCACCGGGCAGCCGGTCGTTCTTCACGGCTCTCTGCTGTCGAACTTGCCGCGCGATGAAGCGGATGATCTTCTGGATATTCTCAATCTCAAAGACGGCATACGCAGGGGCACGATAAAGGTTCCGCCCCGCGCGCCGGAAGATGAGAGCTAGTTCCGCCGCACCAAGGCAGCCGCCACGGCGGTTGACGTTGTCGGTCAAGGTTCCGCTCTTGTCCGAGCCGATAGACGCCTCCAACTTCGCGCGTTCATGGAACCGCAATCGAAGCGACACGTTTGCATGTGTTAGACTTCGGGGCACTACTGGCATTCCGCCGGCATCCCCGATGGGAAAAAATCATGAAAACCTTTCTGATCGCATTGGGCGTGGCTGCCGCTACGTCATGGACGGCCTTTGCCGCAGAACCAGGCAAGATGGTCGACACGAAGATGGGCAAGGTCATGGCCACGGATACGGGCATGACCCTCTACACGTTCGACAAGGACACCAAGGGCAAGTCGAACTGCGACGCCGATTGCCTGAAGAAATGGCCGGCCTTCCACGCCGCAGCGAATGCAAAGGCAGATGGCGAGTGGTCGTTGGTCAAGGACACCGCCGGCAAGCAGATGTGGGCCTACGACGGAAAGCCGCTTTACACCTATGCCGAAGACACGAAGGCTGGCGACGTCAAGGGTGACGGCGTCAACGGCGTCTGGCACCGCGCCAAATAACACCCCAAACGACGGCGGGCGGCTTTATGGCCGCCCGCCTCTGGGCGCCGGAACGAAGGCACATCTGGCGCGTTACATCCTACGTTGGAGTACAGCAAAAAATAGCATCGTCCATCATCTTGATCGACGATAACCAGGGTACTCCCAGGAGACCCAAATGGATATCACCACACTACTCATCATCGTTCTCATCGTTCTCTTGCTCGGCGGCGGCGGCTGGTACGGTCGCGGTCGCTGGTATTGAGCCATCCGTCCTGCGCCGGCAGTCCATCGGATGCCGGCCTAGGCTCGTCGTCTGCTCGATCCGGCGAGTGTGTCGTCTGTGAAAAGGTGCCCCTGGAGGAGGCGGATCGGGCAATGTCAGATTCTCGCAGATGGATAGGGCCTGTTCTCGGTACCGGCGCGCTTGCCCTGCTGGTGATCGGTTGCGCCCTGGTCCTCTGGCCCTTCCTGTCGGCTTTGTTGTGGGCTGCGGTGATCTGTTTCTCGACCTGGCCGCTCTACCGCCAATGCGAACGTGCCGTCGGAGGATATCGCCCAGCTGCCGCGGCGATAATGACGATGCTGGTCGTCTTTGTCTTGGCAGCACCCCTTGCGTTCCTTGTGACCGCGCTCGTGGACGATATAAAGACTGTTGCCGAAGCGATTGCGCACGTCCTGGAAGAGGGGCCGTCGGCGCCGCCCAACTGGGTCAAGGGCCTGCCGATCATTGGCGAAGGCGTTGCGACCTACTGGGAGAACCTCGCTCATGACGCCCCAGCGTTCATAGCTGAACTCAAGAAACTGACAGGCCCCGTCACCGATATTGCGCTTGCAGGCGGAGCGGCCCTCGGGGCCGTCCTGCTTGAGCTCGCGCTCAGCATCTTCATCACCTTCTTTTTGTTCCTGCATGGTCGCCGCATGATCGGCTTCATGCGCCAGATCAGCGAGCGCGTTGCCGGTCCCCGCGCCAAGAGATTGCTGATGGTCATCGGTATGACCGTGAAGGGTGTCGTCTACGGCATGATCGGAACTGCCCTTGCACAGGGCTTGCTGGCCGGCACCGGTTTCTGGATCGCCGGTGTGCCCCAACCGATATTGTTGGGCGGCCTGACCTTTGCGCTGTCATTCGTGCCGGGAGGCCCGCCGTTTCTCTGGGTACCGGTGGCGCTTTGGTTGCTGTTTCAAGGTTCCATGGGCTGGGCGATCTTCGTCGCCGTCTGGGGGCTCCTGCTCGTCAGCAGCATTGACAACTTTCTTCGGCCGTATCTGCTCAACCAAAACAGCAACCTGCCGGTGTTGCTCGGCTTGTTTGGACTCGTCGGCGGAGTGCTTGCCTTTGGGCTGATCGGGCTCTTTCTCGGACCCACCCTGTTGGCGGTCGCTTACAACTTGTTTCTCGAGTGGGTCGCAGCCGAGCTCGAAGAACGGGCGCAAACAGCGTCCCCTTCCGGCGTGCCCGAGGATACGAGAACCACGGCAAGGAACTGAGCTCCGATCAATGGAACGTTCCAGATGTTGCGGCGCGATCAAACGCCATGTCGCCACCCTCATTTTCCCATCGGTCCAATTCTTCAGACGAAAAGGGCGAGGTGAGCATTTGCGGTCTGATTGACGACCTTGGTGGCGATGGCGATCGCGGTCAGGGCAATGTCCGTCGCCTGCTCTTCGTCGAGCGTCGCGCCTGAAGCAGCTTGGCGGGGGATGCCGCTAATTCCGGCGGCGGAGGCAGTGTCCTTTCCGCCCGGCCTATTTCATATAGGCGCGCACCACGTCGACCAGTTCCGCCGCGGCTTCATCCCGGTCCTTTTGCGACAGGTCGGCCGCGGCCAGATGCATGTGGATGTGGTCCTCGACAACCTCCGCCATCAGGCCGTTGACCGCGCCGCGGATGCCGGCGATCACCTGCATGACCTCGGCGCAGCCCTTTTCTTCCTCGAGCATCCGTTCGACCGCCTCCATCTGGCCCCGGAGCCGCCGGACCCGGTTGATGAGCTTCTGTTTCTCGCGGATGGTATGGGTCATCGGTCACTCCGGTTTCGGGCGCCGTCGCTATGCGGCCCGTGGTTCCACCTCCACGGTGACATGCGACAAATCGTGAATGGCGGCAAGCTTCTCCCGATAATAGGACGGTGCCCGCGGGTTGTCGGCGACAAGCGAGACGATCGCGCCGTGGTGACCCGGTCCGAGCTGCCAGACGTGCAGATCGACAATCTCGGCATCTTCCTTGGCGACGATCTCGCCGATTTCTTCGGGCAGGTCTTCGCCTTCGGGAAGGTAATCCAGCAAGGTTGCTCCGGTGTCGCGGATGAGACCGAAGGACCAGCGCGCAATGACGATTGCGCCGACGATACCCATGGCGGGATCAAGCCACAGCCAGCCATAGATCGCGCCCAGACCGAGCGCGACAATTGCGAGAACCGAGGTCAGCGCATCGGCGAGGACGTGCAGATAGGCGGCGCGCAGGTTTCGATCCTGCCCGCCATGGTGTCCATGATGCGACCCGTGGTGATCATGATGGTGATGGGCGTGGTCGTCCTTCAGCAGCCAGGCGCACACGAGGTTGACGATGAGGCCGGCGACGGCGACGAGAATCGCCTCGCTAAAATCGATCGCCACCGGAGCGTTGAGGCGGCGCAGGCTCTCCCAGCCGATCAGCAGAGCGATGAGCGCCAGCACGATGGCGCTGGAAAAACCGGCGAGGTCGCCAAGCTTTCCGGTGCCGAAGGTGAAACGGCGATTGTTCGAATGCTTGCGCGCATAGAGATAGGCAAGCGCGGCAATCAGCATCGCGGCCGCATGGGTCGACATGTGCCAACCATCGGCAACGAGCGCCATCGACCCAAAGACCTGCCCGGCCGCGATCTCGATCACCATCATCGTTGCGGTGACCGCGATGACGATCCAGGTCCGCCGCTCGTTGCGCTCGTGATTGCCGCCGAGGAAGACGTGATCGTGGCGCGCCGCGAGCACGCGTCCTTCGCCATGCGAATGCCCGTGGTGACTGTGGTGGTGATGATGGTCGTGTTGGTGATTGCTCATGCCGCCGGCTCCAATATTATATAGGGGGGTACCCTATATGAGGCTCGCCGTAAAGTGCTCGGTTCCTGCTTCCGCCTCCGTCAGACAGTGTTGTTACCGGCGGCAATGGGCGCCGGGCGGCATCAGCCTCCGTGATCGGCGCTAGCCGGCTCGACCGAGGGCGATGGCCGAGCCCGTGAACGGCAGCACCCGCTTGTAGCCCGCCGGCGTCGGCTCGATCTGCGTGGCGGCGGATGTGCCGAATTGCGTGATGCCCGCGCCGAGATAGTGTGCGAAATCGTGGCGGCGACCGCCGAAATCGAACGGTGCGCTTGCGACCAGGCGGGCCGAAAACACATTGGTGCCGAACAGCACGGCCGTCGTCCCAGCGATGGTGTCGGAGACCGTCGTCCCCACCACCAGGCTGGTCCGCCGGAACGTGGCGATGCATTCTCCCTTGGCGAAGGAGGTGGGGTCATCGAAGGTTCCAGCCGGCTTGCGCTGAAGATAAAGCGAAAATTCGCCGACCGGGTCGAGGCCGAGGGACAGGACACCGTTTGCTGCCGCTTGCGCCTTGAAAGGCTTGGCGGCGAAGGTGAAATGGGCAGTCGTTTCGCCCGGTTCTCCATCAAACATCTGGGCATCAAGAAAAGGCAGGTGCAGGAAATAGCCGTAGTCGGCCAACGTGCCGTCGTTCGCCTCGTAGAAGCGGCCGGTGGCGTACCAGGCGAGTTCGGCGGAAAGCAGTGCGCTCATGACGGGCAATCCTGTGGTCAGCGGTGGAGTTGCAGCCAGCAGGTTGTGCAGCGTTCTGTCCTATGCGGGAAGGCCCATCGTGGCGCGTGTGCCGGTCGGAGCGCCCAATCAGCCGATAGAGTAAATGCGCGCTAGCAGGGCCAGCGTGTGATGCCCCAACCTGCGACACCGCGCGCCATGCGCGACAAGTCGCATACTCACGCCCTGATCAGCGAGGTCGCGAGATCGCCATAGCCGGTGAAGCGGTACTCGTATTCAAGCCCGAGATAGTCCGCCGCCTTCTTCGCCTTTTCCTACAGGGCCAGATCCTCCTGCTGCGAGAGATAGACCAGCTTGCGGTAATGGCCGAAATACATGTCCCTCAGCTCCGGATGCCGGTCCAGGCCGAGCGGTTCGATGACGAAGGTTTCGAACTGGCGGGCGAGGAAATCGGTGAGGAAAAAGGCGGTGATGTCGTCGTCCCGGCGGCGGGCGAAATCCCTGTTGCGGGCGAAGAAGGAATAACGGTGCGGGCCGGGGATGCGCTCGACCTCTTCAATTCGCAGAGAGGGTCGAGATGGCCGCCGGAACCGCAGCCTTTGCCCGGCTCGATAAAGGATCAAGCCGGGCTGGTGCTTGTGTCAGGCCGCTTTTTCGGCGGACTGATTGACGACCTTGGTGGCGATCGCGGTCAGGGCAATGTCCGTCGCCTGCTCTTCGTCGAGCGTCGTCTGAAGCAGCTTGGCGGCGTCTTTCATGCCCAGTTCCAGCGCCCAGGTCCTCAGCGTGCCATAGCGTGACATTTCGTAGTGTTCGACAGCCTGTGCGGCTGCAAGCAGTCCGGCGTCGAGCGCGGGCGAGCCTTGATACGCTTCCATGATCGAGGCGCCTTCCTTGGTGATGCCCATGATCGCGTCACAGGTCTTCTTCTCAGGCTTCTTGCCGATGATCTTGAACACTTCGTCCAATCGCTCGACATGGACCTTTGTCTCTGCGAGATGCTTGATAAACGCGTCCTTGAGCGGCTTGCTCTTGGCGGCATCGCGCATCTTCGGCAGTGTGTCGACGATCTTGTTCTCGGCGAAGTAGACGTCCTTCAACGTATCGTGAAAAAGCACGTCCAGTGTCTTGATGTCCTTGGCCATGATGGCTCCTGTTGTTCGAGGGCTCACTGTCATGTTCCAGGCGACGCGCCTGGCCGTGCTGGCTGCCCGTGAGCGGCGGCCAGATAGCGGAGATCGGACGGTTGGAATGGCGGTTACAGTTGGACGGGTAGAGCGACTACTGAGCGTCTCGACCGCAAATCTGTTGCCTGTGTTCAGCCGAGATCGTGGTTCTCTCGGGCCAATGCTGTTCGCATGTCAACGAGCGAGTCGCGCTTCGCCTCGGGCAAGATGCCCCGTGTTTCATGCCATAGGGCACATTCAAGGAGCGAAGCCTCGTCGGTATTGCCGAACCGAAACTCATCCATAATGAATCTGGCCAGGCGGTCGGCATGGTCGCCGGGACGCTGAATACATATTTTCGAGCAGGTCGCTTCAAAAACCCTCCGGACCACCACGATGTCGTGGTGGCTGAGATTATGGCCCGTCAGGTTGGGCAGCGTGTACATCGAATTCTCCCTTCACCGGCGCCGGAATAGCGCACGCGATCAATCGGTTAGCCGCAAGCGGCGGTCAGGCCGCAGGCTTGGCGACGACATCCGAAACGGCGCCGCCTTCGTCATCCCATCGGTCAATCGCCTCAGCTTTCAACTGTGCCGGCGTCTGATGTTCGCCGTTTGAGGCATCCGCACGCTCTACAAGTGCTGCGGCGAGCGTCGCACTGGTGTCGATGCCGCTTTCGAGAGCAGTCATCAGGAAGCGTGCCGCGGCAAGCCGTCCGGCCGGATCTGCCGTCGCTGTCGTTCCGTAGAAACCGGCAACGGTAAGCACCTCGACCAACAGGCTGAGGTCGTCTGAATCAAGATAGTGTTCTGGATTGCTGGAAGACATTACGTCCTCCTTTGGTTGGGGCGCAGGCACGGAAAGGCCTGTTTGCGACAGCGCCCGCTTCAATCGCTGTCGATGGAGCACCCTGCACGCGTTGTCGCGCCAGCGCAACGAACTTCACTCAAGCACCTTGAGTGTGTCTCGACTGGTCCCGGGGCGCCGTTATGTCTCGTGCGTCCATCGCATTTGCCAGATCGAGCCGGCGGGGGCCGGCCTTTGCGAAGATTTCGCGCGCGGCAAGCGGTGGCAGGCGATAGGCCAGAATGAACTCTTCGAGATCGTAGACTGCGTCCCAGCCACGAAGCAGGGCCTCTTTGTCATACTTGAAATGCCTGGTCACTGGAGACGCTCCCGCGTGTTGGATCGGTGCTTGGCGCAAAGACGGCCAATTGTCAGGCGGCAGAGGAAGCGTCAGGGGTGGAGATATGATCTGGTAGCTAAACGAGGTGGAGCGCACATGGTTCCAAAATAAATTCTGAAGTAGACGAGATTTAAATTGAATAGTTACAGATCGTGAGACCTGGTTTTTCTCGAGATATGTTTTCGAGTGTTTCTTCTCTTGAAGATTGTTTCGGTTTGTCTTGCGCATGTCATTGTATATGCGTGTATCCAAATTGTTTGTGTGTTTGTCTATTTGTGTAGATCGAGAGATTGTGCCTATATGCTTGGATCGTGGAATTTTCCCCAGGCCTTAGCCATGACCCTTGCTGTCATCTCCACCTATGCTCTGGCACTGTTCCTGGCCGCGGTCACCCCGGGGCCTGCCATGTTCGCGGTCATTTCCACCAGTATCAGCCGTGGTGTTGGCCCGGCGCTGGCCTGTGGCCTCGGTATCGCGCTCAGCGATATGGTGCTCGTAAGCGTCGCGCTTGCTGGCCTCACGGTCATTGCACAGACGTTCGGCTGGCTGTTTCTTGCCATCAAATATGCTGGCGCCGGCTATCTGATTTTCCTCGGATATCGGATGTGGCGCGCGGCTGCGACGGTTGAGGCGGAGGTGGCATCGGGCGAGCGCAGATGGATGCGCTCGCTGGCGCTCGGCGCTGCCATCGGCTTCGGCAATCCGAAGGCGATCCTCTTTCATGCCAGCCTGATGCCGCTGATCCTCGACCTCGAAAGCCTTGATCGCTTCGGGATCGGGACGGTGCTTGCCGTCGTTTTCGCGGTCAATGTTGTCACGATGGGTGGCTATGCGCTCTTGTCTGCGGCATCGTCACGGTGGTTCCGCACCACCCGGGCGGTCCGGGCGCTGAACCGGGTGGCCGGCAGCGCCATGATTGCCACCGGCCTCGTGATCGCCGCGCGCAGCTAGATCTGCCGCGGCCACTTCGGCCGCCGTTCCATCACGCCCTGATCAGCGACGTCGCCAGATCACCGTAACCGGTGAAGCGATATTCGTATTCCAACCCGAGCGTTTCGGCTGCCTTCTTCGCCTTTTCCTGCAGGGCTTTGTCCTCCTGCTGCGAGAGATAGACCAGCTTGCGGTAATGGCCGAAATACATGTCGCGCAGTTCCGGATGCCGGTCGAGGCCGAGCGGTTCGATGACGAAGGCTTCGAACTGGCGGGCGAGGAAATCGGTGAGGAAAAAGGCGGTGATGTCGTCGTCCCAACGGCGGGCGAAATCCGCGTTGCCGGCGAAGAAGGAATAACAGTGCGGGCCGGGGATGCGCTCGACCTTTTCCTCCTCGCAGAGCCGGTCGAGATGGCCGCCGGTGCCGCAATCGGCATAGGCGACGAAAATGCGCTCGAAGCCTTCGGCGCGCGCCTTGGCGATCGCGTCACGAATGCCCGGCGTGATCTTTTCAGGCGTGTTGTGCCAGATGGCGGGCAGACAGTTGAGGTCGATATGGGCGAGCCCGTTTGCCTCGCAGATCGCCAGGATTTCGCGCGCGATGGCGCCACAACCGATCACGTGAACTTTTTTCGGTTGTGCACGTTCTATTGCCGACGATATTTTTTCCATCTTGATTCCATGTGGCTATAAGCGGGAAGGAACCTGACCATGACAGTAAAGACCCTTGCAACCGTCGGCGCCGTTCTCGTCGCCCTGTCAACGCTCACCGCCTGCGGCAACACCATCCGCGGCATCGGGCAGGATACTGCAAACACGGTCAACGCGACACAGTCGGCCGGCAAGAAGGTGGCACACTCCGTCAACTAAGCCTGACGGCGAACGACTGGGCACGGCCTCCGTCACCCACGCCGAACCAGCCAGACATAAGAAAGCCGGCCGCGGATTTCACCCCTGCGGCCGGCTTCGTCATTTCATGGCCTTCGGAGCTTAGCCAGCTGCCAGCCGGTTGTGCTTGCGCTTCATGAAGTCCTTGGCGGTTTCGACGGCGATCGCCGCGTCGCGGCAATAGGCGTCGGCGCCGACGGCCTTGCCGAATTCCTCGTTCAGCGGCGCACCGCCGACGAGAACGACGTAGTCGTCGCGCAGTCCCTTTTCCTTCAGCGTGTCGATCACGACCTTCATATAGGGCATGGTGGTGGTCAAAAGCGCCGACATGCCGAGAATGTCCGGCTGCTCGCGCTCGATCGCTTCGAGGTAGTTCTCGACCGGGTTGTTGATGCCGAGGTCGACGACGTCGAAGCCGGCACCTTCCATCATCATGCCGACGAGGTTCTTGCCGATGTCGTGAATGTCGCCCTTAACGGTGCCGATCACCATCTTGCCGAGCTTGGGCGCGCCGGTTTCGGCGAGAAGCGGGCGCAGGATCGTCATGCCGGCCTTCATGGCGTTTGCCGACAAAAGCACTTCCGGCACGAACAGGATGCCGTCGCGGAAGTCGATGCCGACGATGCGCATGCCTTCGACCAGCGCCTGGGTCAGGACATCGTAGGGCGTCCAGCCGCGCTTGAGCAGGATGTGGGTCCCGTCCTCGATTTCTTCCTTCAGACCGTCATAGAGGTCGTCGTGCATCTGCTGCACAAGTTCTTCGTCGGAAAGGTCCTCGAGAATGATTTCATCGTCTGCCATATTGGGGTTCCTCGGTTCCTGGCACGGCCGCGCAAATATTCCGGGCGCGTCCATCAATCCATAGCGTTCGATTTCTAAAAATCTGTTTTCGAAAGCGACGTCGCATATGACAAAAAGCGACGGGAGGGCAGCTTCTTTTGACGCCTGCATATTCTTAACAAAAACAATATATTCGCGCCACGCGGTTTTTGGCGTCCTGTGGTCGCTTCTCGGAGTGTTCGAGTTGCGCCACTCCTTGGCGCATTGAGACCCGCAAGGCCCCCTATGCTTGGTAGCATTAGGACCAATTGATGCTTGAAGGCGCAAAAAGTGATGCGCGGGAGAGGAAAAGCGAATGAGCGACGTGACAGATCAGGGCGCGGGTGAAGGCGGCGGTCGCCGCTCGCGTGGCGAGGGACGGGGAGCGGCAGCACGGCGTGCGTCGCGCACCGGCGGCGGTCCGGGACCGTCTCTGCCCTATATCCAACGCAAGATTCGCGAATATGAGGTCCTCGACGAGGAAGGCCTGCAGCTCATCGAGCGCAATGCCGACACGATCCTGGAGGAAATCGGCATCGAGTTCCGCGACGACGCGGAAGCGCTCGAACTGTGGAAAGAGGCCGGTGCCGATGTGCGCGGCCAGCGCGTGCATTTTCCCAAGGGGCTCTGCCGCGAACTCCTGAAGACGGCGCCTTCAGAATTCACCTGGCATGCCCGCAATCCGGAGCGTAGCGCCCAGGTCGGCGGCAAGGCGACGATCTTCGCGCCGGTTTACGGCCCGCCCTTCGTGCGCGATCTCGAGGGCAACCGCCGCTATGCGACGATCGAGGATTTCCGCAATTTCGTGAAGCTCGCCTATATGGCGCCGTCGATACATTCGTCGGGCGGCACGGTCTGCGAGCCGGTCGATATCCCGGTCAACAAGCGCCATCTCGATATGGTCTACAGCCATATCAAATATTCCGACAAACCCTTCATGGGCTCGGTCACGGCGCCGGAGCGCGCGGAAGACACGATCGCCATGGCGAAGATCGTCTTCGGCGATGAGTTCGTCGAAAACAATTGCGTCACGCTGAACCTGATCAACGCCAACTCGCCGATGGTCTTCGACGAGACCATGGTCGGCGCGCTGAAGGTCTATGCCCGCCACAACCAGGCCTGCGTCCTTTCGCCGTTCATCCTGTCGGGCGCCATGAGCCCGGTGACGGTTGCCGGCACGCTGACGCAGATCCTTGCCGAAGTTCTCGCCGGCGCCTCCTTCACCCAGCTGATCCGCAAGGGCGCGCCGGTTCTGTTCGGTACGTTCGCGGCCTCGATCTCGATGCAGTCGGGCGCACCGACCTTCGGCACGCCGGAGCCGTCGCTGGTTTCCTACGGTGCTGCCCAGCTCGCGCGTCGCCTGAAGCTGCCGTTCCGTACCGGCGGCTCGCTCTGCGGCTCCAAGGTTCCGGACGCACAGGCAGCGCACGAATCGGCCAGCACGCTCAACATGACGCTGCTTGCCGGCACCAACTTCGTGCTGCATGCGGCCGGCTGGCTCGAAGGCGGTCTCGTCTCGTCCTACGAGAAGTTCATGATCGACCAGGACCAGCTCGGCATGATGCAGAAGATGGCCGAGGGCATCGATCTCTCCGAAGAAGCCCAGGCGCTCGACGCAATCCGCGAAGTAGGCCCCGGCAGCCATTATCTCGGCTGCGCCCATACCCAGGCCAACTTCCAGACCGCGTTCTATCGCTCGCCGCTCGCCGACAACAATTCCTTCGAGCAGTGGGAAGTGGAAGGCGAAAAGCGCATCGAGCAGCGCGCCAATGCGCTCGCCCGCAGCTGGCTGGAACACTACGAAGCGCCTTACCTCGATCCCGCGATCGACGAAAAGCTCAAGGCCTTTATCGACCAGCGCAAGAATTCGATGCCGGACGCTTTCACCTGAAAGGGTCCCGAGCGAGCCAGGGAGCAAGGCGGCGCGGCGCAGGTGGCCGACATGATCCAGAAGGAGGTCTGGCGCCCGCATTACGAACACCAGGGGCCGAAACCGAAATGACGGCGCCTTCCGCGACAGCGGACAAGATTGTCGAGATAGTCCGTGCGGCGCTGGCGCCGCACGGACTTTTTTTGCGCGGAACGCTGAACTTCTCTTCCGCAGAGGCAGCACCGCTGCTGGCCGATGGGCGACCGGCGGCAAGCGTGCTGCTGATCGGCAATATCGGCAGCTCGCTGTGGCAGGCCTTCAATGCCTGGCGGGAGGGCCTGCCGGATCGTGGCGGTGCCGATCCGCTCGACACCTGGTCGAAGGTGGTGATAGGGCCGGTTGCCGCAGCCTGCGGGGCGACCGCCTATTTCCCATCCGATCCGCCGTGGCAGCCCTTCCAGCAATGGGCGATGCGGGCAGAGGGCCTGCAACCTTCGCCGCTCGGCATCCTCATCCATCCGCGTTACGGGCTCTGGCACGGTTATCGTGGCGCCCTTGCTTTCGACAGGCCGCTTCCCGAAACCGGCGAGCGGGCGGCGCAGCACCCTTGCGATCGTTGTGCCGCAAAGCCCTGCATGTCAGCCTGTCCAGCAAATGCGCTTGTCGAAGAGCGCTTCGATGTCAGCCTCTGCCGCGGGCATCTGCGCAGCGAAGCGGCCAGGGCGGGTTGCCTGTCGGCAGGCTGTCTTTCGCGCGATGCCTGTCCTGTCGGGAGTGACTATCGCTATCGTCAGGAACAGCTTCGCTTCCATATGGCAGCGCTTAGCCTCTAAAGCTTGATCCCGGTGGGTCCGCAGTTTTCCTCTGCATCACGCTCTAACTTACGAGAATCGATCACCTTTATGACTGGGGTCGGCGCCCCAAAATCGCTGTGGTCTCGGCCGCCCGGCTGACCTCCTTGTCTGCAAAGATGGTGCAAATCTCCAAAATGACTAAAATTGGAGATGTCTTGGAAAGATAATATTATCGAATTTACACCGATCTGGACGGCGTGGCGTTGGAGTCCATCGTATGAGAGGTAGCCCAGTCGTATCCGTGAGTAACTATCCTCCGCACCTTTCGCGTGAGGAGGTGGAAGCGCAGATCTCTCGCCTTAACAGCATCCACGCCGCAAACAGCCAGGTCCTCGATGAAGCCTTCAAGCGCCTGCTGGCGATCGGCGCCGGCCATGCCGCCGTCATTGCCGCCTGCATCACCGGCTTCGATGCGCTGGTGGACCGTTCGGTGTTTTCGGGCGGTTTCCTTCCCGATGCCATCGACCTACTCCGGAAATTCGCACTGACCATCAGCGCCCTTGGCCTGTTGCTGACCTTCCTCGCCATCGGCAACAATTTTGGCGAGGTGCGGAAGGAAGCGAAGCGCCATGCGGTGAAGCTCGCGACGACGCTCAGGGAAAAGCGCCTGCTGCTTTCGCTGTCGCAGGATGTGCTGAACCGCGATCCCAAATCCTATGCGCTCGCAGGTGTCGGCGGCTTTGCCTGCCTTTGCGTGATCTTCGGGCTGGCGGCTGCGGCCGGGAGTTATGGACTTGTGATTGCCATGGGGCTGATCGCCGCCGGCTGAGGGCGGATGCTTGTCGTTGGCGTTGCGCCAGAACCGCCGCAATCTCCGTCATGCTTGACGTCTGATTCGATTGGACCTTTTGCCATGCCGCTTTCCCCAAAGCCTTTTCTCGTCGGTGCCGTTCTGTCGGCTGGCCTTGCCGGGCCTGCTGCTGGCGCCTGCCGCGACGTCAGCCATCTCGGACAGGACTATCTCGCCTGTTCGTTCAATCCGGCGACAAGCGACATCCGGCTCTACAACAAGGACCAGGCGGGCGTGCCCTTCCGCTCGTTCCGGGCGCTGTCGCTCGAACTGCGCCACCGCGAGGAATACATGGCCTTCGCCATGAACGGCGGCATGTATCACGACGACCTGTCGCCGGTCGGGCTGCACATCGAGGAGGGGCGCGAGCAGGCGCCGCTCAACACCAATACCGGCTGGGGCAATTTCCATCTGCTGCCGAATGGGGTGTTCTCCATCGACGACGGCAAGGCGGGGGTGATGGCGGCGGAAGCCTATCGTGATGCCGGGATCACACCGCGCTTCGCCACGCAATCCGGGCCGATGCTGGTGATCGACGGAAAGCTGCATCCGCGCTTGCTGCCCGATAGCACCAGTTTCAAGACCCGCAACGGCGTCGGCGTGACGGACAAGGGCGAGGTGGTCTTCGTCATCTCGAAACGCCCGGTGCGTTTCCACGATTTCGCGACGCTCTTTCGTGACACGCTTGATTGCCCCAATGCGCTTTTCCTCGACGGCACGATTTCCAGCGTCTACGCGCCCGAGATCAATCGTCACGACCGGCTGTTTCCGATGGGGCCGATGATCGCCGTCGTCGGGAAGTTTCCCCGCTGATTTTCTCTGGACGCGGGATGCGGGCGGAAAACCGCACGCACTTTTCCTCATCCCGCTCGAAAAAAATATGTCTTCCACCCAAGGATCGGGCAGCCTGCAACGTCTAAGGTTCAAATGAGGTGAGGGCGGGCACGGATTTGGACGCTGAACTCGTCGAAAAGGCGGTAAGTGGAGACCGGCAGGCTTTTGGCCAGCTGGTCGAGCGACACTATGATTTTGTCCATGCGGTCGCCTGGCGCTGGTCCGGCAATGTGTCGGATGCCGAGGATATCGCCCAGGATGTCTGCCTGCGCTTAGGGGGCGCGATCCGTGGTTTTCGCGGCACCAGCCGGTTTCGCACCTGGCTCTATACGCTGACTTTGAATGCCGCCCGCGATCACAAGAGACGGCAGGCGCGCGATGACCGGCGCATGCAGGCCTATGCCAGCGAACAGGCGACGATCGCTCCGCCCGAGGATCCCGATGAGGAGCAGCGCGAGGCGCTGTGGGCGGCGGTGCGGGACCTGCCGGAAAAGCAGTGCGATGCGGTGCTGCTCGTTTACGCCGAGGGGCTGAGCCATGCGGCTGCCGCCGACGTGCTCGGATGCTCGGAAGCAACCATATCCTGGCATGTGCACGAGGCGCGCAAGCGACTGAAGACATTGCTCGGCAAGGAGGCCGTGTGACGATGAGCGACGATTTCGAAAAGCTCTCCGGGCTCACCCCGCCGAAGGCTTCCGCGGAAGCGCGCGCCCGCGCGCTCACTGCCGCCATGCAGGCCTTCGACGAGCGGCAAGAAAATTCGACTGCCACCCAAGGATCGGTCCAGCCGGTTCGTCAAAGCTCCATCTTCAACCGGATATGGAGCCCTATCATGAACCGGAAACTGCTTGCCGGATCGGCACTCGCCACCCTGCTCGTCGTGCCCGCCGCAGCCTTTCTGACGCTCGAACTGACGCGCAACGGTTCGCCTTTCGGCGAGAGCGCGCAGGAGATCGCGCTGAAGGACGAGGCGAAGAAGGAAGTGCAAAGGCAAAGGCCCGAGCCGCAGATGGCGGCCAAAAAGGCGGCCACAGATGAACTCGCGCGCCAGCGGGAGGCAAAAACCCTGGAGGCGCCCGCCAGCGCAGCGGTGGAGAGCGAGGCCGCAGCGCCCGCTGCGGATGCAATGGCCAACGGCGTTGCGCGCGACAGCGCCGCCCCGCTGTCGGCCGTCGGTGGCATGCAGCCGCAGATGACTTATCAGCCTGCGCCGATCGCCCAGGAGGAGAGCCTGATCGCACCGCCGGAAAACCGCGAGCGCTTCGGCAAGGCCGACAGCAATCCGGTGAAAAGTGTTGTGACTGACCCGGTCTCGACCTTCTCGGTCGATGTCGACACGGCAGCCTACGCCTTCGTGCGCCGCTCGCTGATGGAAGGGCAGATGCCGGAGCGTGAGGCCGTGCGCGTCGAGGAGATGCTCAATTACTTCCCCTATGATTGGCCGCGCCCGGAAACCGCCGCCGAGCCGTTCAAGGCGACGGTGACGGTGACCCCGACGCCGTGGAACGGCGGCACACGGCTGATGCATGTGGCGATCAAGGGCTACGACGTCGTGCCAGCGCAAGCGCCGAAGGCAAACCTCGTTTTCCTGATCGACGTCTCCGGCTCCATGGACGAGCCGGACAAGCTGCCGCTCCTGAAAGGCGCCTTCCGGCTGCTGGTCGAGAGATTGAAGCCCGAGGATACGGTGTCGATCGTCACCTATGCCGGCAATGCCGGGACGGTGCTGGAGCCGACCGCGGTGAAGGACAAGGCGAAGATCCTTGCCGCGATCGATACATTGCAGCCGGGTGGTTCGACCGCCGGCGCCGAAGGTATCGATGCGGCCTATGCGCTCGCCGAAAAGGCCTTCGTCAAGGGCGGGGTCAACCGCGTCATGCTGGCGACCGATGGCGATTTCAACGTCGGCCCGTCGAGCGACGAGGATCTGAAGCGGCTGATCGAAGACAAGCGCAAGAGCGGCATCTTCCTCTCGGTGCTCGGCTTCGGCCGCGGCAACTACAACGACGCGCTGATGCAGACGATCGCCCAGAACGGCAACGGCACGGCCGCCTATATCGACACGCTCGCCGAAGCGCAGAAGACGCTAGTGGAGGAGGCAGGCTCGTCGCTCTTCCCGATCGCCAAGGACGTCAAGCTGCAGGTGGAGTTCAACCCGGCGGCGATCGCCGAATACCGGCTGATCGGCTACGAGACGCGCGCCTTGAAGCGTGAAGACTTCAACAACGACAAGGTGGACGCCGGTGACATCGGCACCGGCCATAGCGTGACGGCGATCTACGAGGTGACGCCGACGGGCAGCCCCGCGGTGCTGAACGACGACCTGCGCTATGCGGAGGCACAGAAGCCGGCGCCGGAAGCAAGCCCGCATGGCGGCGAGCTCGCCTTCCTGAAGATCCGCTACAAGAAGCCTGACGGCGACAAAAGCGAACTGATCACCACGCCGGTGACCGAGGCCAATGCAGTGCCGGCGCTCGCTGAGGCGCCCAACGACGTTCGCTTCTCCGTCGCGGTTGCGGCCTTCGGGCAGAAGCTCGCGGGCGTAACGGCCCTCGCTGACTATTCCTATGACGCGGTCATCGACCTTGCCACCGCTGCCAAGGGCGCCGACCCGTTCGGCTATCGCGGCGAGTTCGTCAACCTGGTGCGGCTGGCGAAGGGGCTCGGTGGTTCGCGCAATTGAAGGTGGCTCGGTTTGAGTGGGCTCGCCCCTCATCCACACGGTGAGGGAAGCCCCTCATCCGGCTGCCGCCACCTTCTCCCCGCCTGCGGGGAGAAGGAAACGCATGGCACCCGCTCATACCCACAGCGGCCCATTCGCGCCTTGCCCTGGAGATCGAGGACAAGTGGAGACGTAGCCGTCGCTCTCCCCGCCTGCGGGGTTAGGGTGAGGGGCGATTGGCGGCCTCATCCGCCCTCATTCCTGTGACAAGCACAGGAATGAGGGCGTAGAGGTTTGGAGCTTGCACTATCGCCCCCCACGACGGTCGGGCTCACATCGAGGAGGGGCTGTCGTTTCACGCCTTCGGAAAAGCGCGGTCCAGACCGCCGGCCTTCGAAAGCCCGGCCTTGAACGCCTGGTAGGCGGCGTGCTGGCTGGAGCGGCCGGCTTCCATCAGGCGCATCTGCAGGCGCGCTGGGGCCGTGTTGCCGAACCATTGCCCGAGCTTTTCCAGTTTCAGGGAGTTCAGGAACTTGGCCTCCGAGGCGAGGTCGAGGTGGCGATAAAGGCCATCCATCAGACGCTCGTCCTGCTCGGGGTTTTCCATCAGCAGGCGCAGGAAGGACTGGTCCGCTTCGGCGAAAGCCCCAAGCTTCTCGGCAACGGTATCCCGGTCGGGAAAGGAGGCTGGGCCGGCGTTCATGTAAGTCTCCCGTCTGCGTTTCCGACCGCGCGGCGCGCCTTGTGAGGCGCACATAGGATCGCTAGCACGTTGAATTGCTGCATGGTTTCGTCCATTTCCGGTACGAACGGGCAGGCAGCGAATCTTCCTGTCATCGGGGATAGGCCAGCGGAACGGTACGCAAGCTGCAGCGCATATGCTGTGTTTGAACAAATAGTCTAATATTGACAATTGGTGTAATTTGAGAAATAACCGGGCATGACCATTGCACCCGCCTTCGCCTCCATCCTTGCCACGCATGCGCCGACGGCCGCTGCGATCAGCGCCTTGCTCTATCCGCATGGAGAGGTCGTGGTGCACGATCTCAGGACCGGTACGGTTGCAGGGATCTGGAACTGCTTTTCCGGGCGCGCGGTCGGCGAAGATTCGCTGATCGAGGAAGAGTTCGCCGCGGTCGGCAGCGCCGACGCCGTGCTCGGTCCTTATGAAAAAACCGGCACGGATGGCCGGCGCTTCAAGTCGATCTCCGCCGTGCTGCGTGACGAGGCGGGCGAAGCGGTCGGCCTGCTTTGCATCAATCTTGACATGTCGATGATCGATACCGCGGTGAAGCTGCTTTCGGCTTTCGCCGGCGCCGAACAGCCGAGGCCACAGGCGCTTTTTGCGCGCGATTGGCGCGAGGAGATCAATGCGACGCTGCATGGCTGGCTGAAGGAGCGGGGGCTGGCACTTTCGGCCCTGAAGCGCGGCGATCGCGTGGCGCTGGTGGCAGCACTCGATGGACGCGGACTGTTCCAGACGCGCAATGCCGTCGATCACCTGGCAAGCCTCATCGGCGCCTCCCGCGCCTCGATCTACAATTATCTTGCTGCGGCACGCGGCGAGGCACCCTGATTTGAAACACGCGCAATTCCGGACGGAGACCGCTTCGCGTCTCCCCGTAGTTGCCTGATCTGCAACCGTTTCGCGCGCCGCCGGGCGCCGAGAGGAGGAGACTTCCATGACGACCTTGCCCGATTTCCGGCTTGAAACCCATTTCTCTCGCTGGGAGTTCAATGCCCGCCACCATATGACGGCGAGCGACAGCCAGACGATAAGCATGAGCGATCTGCTCGCACTTGCCGACGACGGGGACCGCGCCGCCTGGGACAGCGTGACGCTCGGCTACACCGAGACCTATGGCGCGCCGGCGTTGAGAGCGGCGATCGCTGCCACCTATGAAGGGCTTTCGGCCGCAGACATCCTCTGCTTCGCCGGCGCGGAGGAGGGGCTCTATTGCGCCATGCTGGCGCTGCTCGGGCCGGGTGACCACGCTATCGTGACAGTGCCGAACTACCAGTCGATGGAAACTTTGCCGGTAACGATCGCCGGTGCCGTCACCGGCGTGCCGCTCCGGCCGGAAAACAACTGGCGGCTCGATATCGCCGATGTCAGGGCGGCGTTGCGCCCGAACACCCGGCTGATCTGCATCAACTTCCCCAACAACCCGACCGGTGCCATCGCCGACCAGGCAACGTTCCGGGCTCTGGTGGCGCTCTGCGCCGAGCGCGGCATCCATCTCTTCAGCGACGAGGTCTATCGCGGCCTGGAACGCGATCCCTCGCTTCGGCTGCCGCAGGCGGCCGAGTGCTTCGAGCGCGGCATCTCGCTGAACGTCATGTCCAAGGCATACGGGCTTCCGGGCCTCAGGATCGGCTGGATCGCCTGTCGCGACCACGCGCTGCTCGAGCGCATGGAGAAGATGAAGCACTACCTGTCGATCTGCAATTCGCGACCGTCGGAAGTGCTGGCGACGATCGCGCTCAAGGCCCGCGCTGTTATCCTCGATCGCAACCGGGCGCTGGTCGCTGCCAATCTCGAAAAGCTCGGTACCTTCTTCGCCGAGTTTCCCGATCTCTACGAATGGCGGGCACCTGACGGAGGCTGCGTCGGATTTGCCCGCTATCTCGGCGCCGACGGTGTCGAGACCCATTGCCGGCGTCTCGTGGAGGAGTCGGGCGTCTTGCTCCTTCCTTCGAGCCTCTTCGTTTCCGATCTTCTTCCGGTCGCAACCGATCGCTTCCGTGTCGGTTTCGGCCGCAAGGATATCGAGACCGGGCTCGATGCCTGGCGCCGGCATCTCACAGGGCTTCGTGCATCGGTCTGACACCCGCGAGCCGAAGGATATCTCGTGTGCTCCCGCGGCGGCCTTCGGTCGCCGCGGCGCCGGTTGGCGGCCTGTGCCCAGAAATCGCGCGAATGTGGATATAGACCGGGCAGCAATGGTCCTGTCGTTAGGGCCGTGTTAACCAGCGGCCCCTGCCACCGAGTGTTCCCCCTGCTGATGCATTACAGACCCGAAATCGATGGACTGCGCGCGCTTGCCGTGGTGCCAGTCCTCCTGTTCCATGCCGGTTTCGGCCTTGTTGCCGGCGGTTTTGCCGGCGTCGACGTCTTCTTCGTCATTAGCGGCTTTCTGATCACCTCGATCATTCATCGCGAAATCCGCGACGGAAGCTTCAGCATCGTCCGCTTTTACGAGCGGCGGGCCCGCCGAATTGCACCTGCGCTCCTGCTGGTTTGTGCCGTTTCGATCCCTTTCGCGCTTCTGTGGATGTTGCCGCAGGAGCTCAACACTTTTGGCAAGAGCCTCTATGCCGTGAATTTCTTCGCCTCGAATTTCCTGTTCTGGGATCAGACGGGATATTTCGAGCCGAGCACCGAGCTGATGCCGCTGCTGCACACCTGGTCGCTGGCGGTCGAGGAGCAGTTCTATCTCGTCTTTCCGCTGCTCCTGCTTGTGCTGCGCCGCGTGTCTGCGGCAACGGCGCTGAAGGTCGTGCTGGCGCTCGTCGGCTTGAGTTTTGCGATGACGCAGCTGCTGGCGCGGGTCGATCCGGCCGCGAATTTCTACCTTCTGCCCAGCCGCTTCTGGGAGCTTGGCATCGGTGCGGCTCTGGCGCTTGTGGGCGCCGAGAGGCTCGATCTGGCAAAAGGCCGCCGCGAACTGCTCTCAGGCCTGGGCCTGGCAGCGATCATCGCGAGCTACCTCTTCGTGCCGGAATCGGCCTTCTATCCCGGCTTTACGACGGTGCCCGTGGTGCTCGGAACGGCGCTGGTTCTTGCCTTTGCACACGGCGACACTGCCGTCGGACGGCTGCTGTCGCTGAAGCCGCTGGTCGCGATCGGCCTCATCAGCTACAGCCTTTACCTCTGGCACCAGCCGGTCTTCGCCTTCGCGCGGCTGAGGGCGATCGACGGCATCCCGGCCGAGGGCTATGCGCTCTTGATCGTGCTGTGTTTCGCGCTCGCCTATCTCAGCTGGCGTTTTGTCGAGCAGCCCTTCCGCAATCCCAAGCGCTTCGGGCGCGGCGCGGTCTTCGGCGCAACGCTTGCCGCCGGATCGGCGGCGATCGCACTCGGCTTCGGCTTCGATGGTTCGGACGGACTGGTTGCCCGGAACCGCGAGCTCGCGCGGTTGACACAGCCGAGCGTCGGTCTCGGCAAGAAATGCGATGCCGTCGCCGATCTCGCATGCGCCACCAGCCCGAAGCCGGAAGTCGCGGTCTGGGGCGATTCCTTTGCCCGCCATCTCGTCGATGGCGTCATCGCCTCGAAGCCGGATGTGCGGCTGGTGCAGCTTGCCAAGAACAATTGCGGTCCGTTCCTGAACCTGGCGCCCGTCGTTTCCCGGCTCGGTCGCAACTGGCCGCAGGACTGCGCGCGCTACAACGACGACGTCCGCCGCTTTCTGCTTGCCAACCGGTCGATCCGCTACGTCGTTCTGTCCTCGCAGCTCAGCCAGTATCTGCAGCAGGAGACGGTGCTCGTCGACGGCCGCAAGGAAATGCCGTCGGAAGTCAGCCTTCTCAGCGACGGCCTGCGCACGACGCTCGCCTGGCTGAAGGCCAACGGCTTCGAAGCCGTCTTCGTGGCGCCGACGCCGCATGACGGCCGCGACACGGGGCTCTGCGTGGCCAGGGCACGGTTGCTCGGCGAACCGGATCAGCGCTGCGAGCCGGCGCTGAAGGACGTGCGCAAATATGATCAGGACGTGCTCAAGGTGGTCGCCGATATCGCCGACGAATATCCGGTCGTCAGCTTCATGAACTATCTCTGCGATGCGGATAGCTGCAAGGTCGAGGACAAGGGTGTCTCGCTCTTCGAGGACTTCGGGCATTTCTCCGAGCAAGGATCTCGCCAGATGGGCCGAGCCTTCGACTTCTACCGCTCCTTCATCCAGGCGGCGGAGCGCGATGCTCTTTCCTGGCGTGAGCCGGGCACTCTGCCGCTCTTCGGGAGCGCCGATCTTTAACGGCGTGTGCCACTACCGGGCGCTGTCCATCAATCTCCAAAAACAAACGCCCCGGATCATGCGATGCCGGGGCGTTTGCTTTTGATTTGGCTTGTCGCTCAGATCAGGCGCGGCGGCTGCGACGCTCGCGGGCCGGCGCGGCTGCCGTTTCGTTGGCGGTCTTGTTGCGCATGGGGCCGATCTTTTCGATGATCAGCTCCAGCGTCGGGCGCTCGCGGCGCACATGCTCGTCCAGCGCCACGCGCATGGCGGCGAGGTGGTCGCAGGTGGTGCCGCAGCAGCCGCCGATGATCTTGGCGCCGGCATCGGCCGCAAGCCGTACATATTCGGCCATCAGCGGCGGCGTGCCGGAATAGTGGATCTCGGAGCCGCGGAATTCCGGAATGCCGCAATTGCCCTTGACGATCACGGTCGCCTCAGGGGCGGCTTCGGTCATGTCGAGCAGCGAGGAAAGGATGTCCGAAGCGCCGACGCCGCAATTGGCGCCAACGGCCACGGGCCCGTTGCCGAGATCGCTGACGACACCGTGGATATCCTTCGGATGCAGGCCCATCATCGTCTTGCCGGCGGTGTCGAAGGAGCCGGTATAGACGTAGGGCAGGCCCACCTTGGCAGCGGCTTCGGCGGCGGCGCGGATTTCGTCCGGCGAGGACATGGTTTCGATCCAGGCGACTTCGGCGCCTCCGGCCTTCAGGCCTTCGATCTGCTCGATGAAGGCGACAACCGCGTCCTCATAGGAAAGCGCGCCGAGCGGAATCAGCAGTTCGCCGGTCGGGCCGACGGAGCCGGCCGTGATGACCTTGCGCGGTGCCTTGTCGGCAACGGCGCGGGCGATCTCGGCGGCGCGCTTGTTCAGCGCATGCACGCGGTCGTCCGCCTGGTGCAGTTTCAGGCGATGGCGGGTGCCGCCGAAGGTGTTGGTGAGGATGATGTCGGCGCCGGCGTCGACGAAATCCTGATGCAGCTTGGTGATGTTCTCCGGCTTGCTCTCATTCCAGAGTTCCGGCGCTTCGCCGGCCTCCAGGCCCATGGCGAAGAGCGACGTGCCGGTGGCGCCGTCGGCGAGAAGAATGCCTTTTTCGGCGAGGAGAGAGGAGAGGACATTGGATGCTGCGGTCATCGGTTTTTCCCGGCTAGAAGAGATTACACTAAGATATAAAGATATCCTTATGTCTTGGCAAGCGTTCAGCGTCGGGAGGCTGGCGCTTCCGCGCGCATGCTCATGCGGCCGGCAAGCCCGAGCCCGAAGACGGCAAGCGCGGTCAGCAGCCACATCGGGTCGGCACGATTGAGGAAGAAGCTTTCGAGCATGGCATTATAGGTCATGAAGATGACCACCATCACGCAGAAGTCGGCAAAGATCCGCGCCTGCGGGCGACGATAGGCGCGGATGTAATCGAAGAGCGGTTTGACGAAGAGGAGGGCCGTCATGAGGATGCCGCCCGGCACGCCGAACATCAGCACCGCGTCGAGATAGCTGTTGTGACCGGTAACGATGCCGCGCACGTCCCAGCTCGCCTCGAAATTCGCTTCCATTCCCATGATCACGGGCGATAGCCAGAAACTCGCATAGCCCTGGCCGAGCCACGGGCGCTCGGCGATGCTGGCACTGGCGAATTTCCAGATGTCGTCGCGGCCGGTAAATGTCGGATCGTCGATCAGGGCCTTGGTGATCGAAAGCAGCGTGTCGGAATAGATGCTGCCAAGCGTCAGGCCGAAGATCAGAGCCGACATGGCGAGGTGGGCGAGGATCATCAGGCTGGGGCTGCGCACGGCGCGCCCGGCAAAGACGAGGCCGATCGCGATCGGCAGGAAGCCGATCGTCGTCTTCGACCCGGTATGAAGCACGAAATTGGCCGCAAGAAGCGTGATTGCCCAGCCGCGCAGCGGCGCACCGGCACGCAGGCAATAGATGCCGAACATGCAGAGGATGGAAAAGACCGGGGCCGAGACGTTCTTGTGCAGCAGATGGCCGCGCCAGAAGCCCGCATGCCAGGGTTCGTCGCCGAGGGCCGAATGGATGGCGCGGTCTGGCGCCACGAAGAGCGCGGCATAGTCGATCAGGATCAGAAGCAGGATGGCGTTGGCGCCGGCATTGACGAAATCTCGCTCGCTCCTCGGCAGCACCAGCACGCCCGCCACCATGATCATCGCAATGAGGCTCAGCGTCAGGCCGCGGGCGGAAGCCGCAGGGTCATAGGACTGCAGGCAGGAGAGATAGGCGATCGCGAAGATCGCGATCCAGCTCGGCGAGACCAGGCGGGCCAATATCCGCCTGTCGACCGTAAGCAGCATGGCGAACAAATAGACCGCGCCGAGCACTAGGTAGCCGACCTGGTTGATGATATTGCCTTCGTTGGCGGCGTTGGGGTCCGTGGTTACCGCACCCTCAAACGGGATCAGCGTGAAGACGATGAGGAACAGGCCAAGGCCCGAGAGCAGCGCGGCAAGACCGTGGACGAGCTCCGCCAGGCCGGCATCGAAGGCAGCCGGCACCCGCTGACGCTCGGTGGATAGGTTTGCCGTGGCTGAGTTCGGGTGCATGGCCTGCCGAAACGGGTGGAAGTTTGCCGCGTCGCGGGCGACGCCTTCGTTTGTGAACCCACGCCGGTGTCGCCGTTGAGGCTGGCCGGGCAGGGGAGACGGTCACCTTGGCGCAATCAGGTTAAACCTCGGTGAAGCGCGAGATGGTCCTGCCCGCGGCGACGGCTTTGTGCCTCGGCCGCCGGGACTGTGATATTTGCAGACGGATTGCCGCAGGTGCTTGCCGCGCGGGCCTGCTACCCATAAAAAGGCGGGGATGTCTCGGCCGTGGAAAACGCGGCCGCTGCCGTATTGAGCGGCATGTCTTCCATAATTCGATCACGATTTTCGTCCCGAGGTCGTTCGATAGCGTCGAAACGAGAAAACACGATATGCAGTCCCTTATCCGTATGGTCGCGTCTGCCGCGGTCTCCGTGAGCCTGCTCATTGGCAGCGCATCCTATGCCGCAGCCGGACAGGCGCATTTTGTCGTCAACGCCGAGACCGGCTCGATTCTCGAAGCCGACAATGCGGACGAGCTGAACTTTCCGGCCTCGCTGACGAAGATGATGACGATCTATCTCGCCTTCGAAGCGCTGAAGAACGGCACCCTGCAATGGGACCAGAAGCTGACGGTTTCCGAACATGCCAACGGCCTCGAGCCGTTCAAGCTTGCCGTCGGCGCTGGCCGCCAGATCACCGTGCGCGAAGCGGTCATGGGCATGGTCGTGCTTTCGGCCAACGACGCAGCCGTCGTGATCGGCGAGACGCTTGCCGGCAACGAGCCGGCCTTCGGCGAGATGATGACCCGGAAGGCCAAGGCACTCGGCATGAGCCGCACGGTATTCAAGAACGCCAACGGCCTGCCGGACCCGGCCCAGGTGACGACGGCGCGCGACATGGCGACGCTTGGTCTCGCGCTGATGCGCGACTTTCCTCAGGAGTTCCAGCTTTTCGCCAACAAGACGATCGAGTTTCGCGGCATGAAGCTGCGCGGCCATAACGGCGTGATGAAGCGCTACGAAGGCGTCGACGGCATCAAGACCGGTTATACGGACGCCTCCGGCTACAACCTGGTGACGTCTGCCAAGCGCGGCGGCACCCGCCTCGTCGCCGTCGTCATGGGCGGCAAGACTGCACAGGCGCGCGACGACGACATGATCGCTCTGCTCGACAAGTTCCTGCCGCCGAAGGAAGACGCAAGCGCTGCAAGCGTCGCCGAGCCGGTTGCAGCGGCAACGGCAGCGAACACGACGAACTAACACGCGTTTCGATTTCGATTGTCGGGGGGCAGACTCGCCTTCCGATACAGGTTCAATCCGCCTCTAAGCCGAATCTTCGGTTCTTGTGATTGATCATCGGCGAGAAAGTCTGCCCCTCACCCTAACCCTCTCCCCGCAGGCGGAGCGAGGGGACGTGCCCGGTCGCCAACCGCCAGCCATTGGCTGGGGAGCTGGATGATCTTGTCAGGTTAGGGAATGCGGCCTTGCCACGAGTCCCTTCTCCCCGTCAGAACGGGGAGAAGGTGCCGGCAGGCGGATGAGGGGCGCCTCGTCAGTTGGCGCGGCTGCCCCCGATCATCCCGTTTCAAGCCGCCGCGCGATCCTCGTGGCTCGTTGGCGTGACCATGGCGGAGATGACGGTGGAAAGGTCGAGTGCACCGATCGGGCGGCCGTTGACGTCGACCACATGGGCGCTTGTGACTCGGGCAGCGGTCATCATGCGGGCGGCCGATTCCAGCACGGTGCCGGTCACGAGCGGTACGCCTTCGGCATTGCCCGAGAGCGGGCGCATGATCGTTTCGACATTGATCACCCGCCCACGGTTCACTTCCTTGACGAAAGCGGTGATGTAGTCGTCGGCCGGCGAAAGCACGATCTCCTGGCCGGTGCCCTGCTGCACCACGCGTCCGTCGCGCAGGATGGCGATCTTGTCGCCGAGGCGCAGCGCCTCGTCGAGGTCGTGGGTGATGAAGACGACGGTCTTCTTCAGTTCCTTCTGCAGGTCGAGAAGCACGGTCTGCATGTCGACGCGGATCAGCGGATCGAGCGCCGAATAGGCTTCGTCCATCAAGAGGATATCGGCATCGTTGGTGAGCGCGCGGGCAAGGCCGACGCGCTGCTGCATGCCGCCCGAAAGCTGGTTCGGATAGTGGTTCTCGAAGCCCTTGAGGCCGACGCGCTCGATCCAGCCGCGCGCACGCTTCTCGCTCTCCTTGCGCTCGATGCCCTGGATTTCGAGGCCGTAGACGGTGTTGTCGAGCACGGTACGGTGTGGCAGCAACGCGAATTTCTGGAACACCATCGCCGTCTTGTGGCGGCGGAATTCCCGGAGAGCGTCGTCGTTCATCTTGCAGACATCGACACCGTCATAAAGCACTTCGCCCGAGGTCGGGTCGATCAGCCGGTTGATGTGGCGGATCAGCGTCGACTTGCCGGAGCCGGAGAGACCCATGACCACCATGACGCCGCCGGCGGGCATGGAGATGTTGATGTCCTGCAGGCCGAGCACGTGGCCGTGCTTCTCGTTGAGCTCGGCCTTGCCCAAGCCTTTCTTGACGGCGTCGACAAAGTCGCCGCCGCGGGGTCCGAAGATCTTGTAGAGGTTCTTCACCTCGATCGCGTGACTAGCCATGGATAACCTCCGAGTGCTTTTGCAGCCGCTTGCCGAAGGCCTGGCTGGTACGGTCGAAAATGATGGCTATGCCGACAAGGGCAAAGCCGTTGAGGAAGCCGACGGTGAAGAACTGGTTGGCGATCGCCTGCAGCACGTTCTTGCCGAGGCCGCCGACGCCGATCATCGAAGCGACGACAACCATCGCCAGCGACATCATGATCGTCTGGTTGATGCCGGCCATGATGGTCGGCAAGGCGAGCGGCATCTGCACATTCTTCAATTTCTGCCAGGACGACGAGCCGAAGGCGTCGGCCGCTTCCATCACTTCCTTGTCGACGAGACGAATGCCGAGATTGGTCAGCCGGATCATCGGCGGCACGGCGTAGATGACGACGGCGATGAGGCCCGGCACCTTGCCGAGGCCGAAGACCATGACGACAGGGATCAGATAGACGAAGCTCGGCATCGTCTGCATGACGTCGAGGATCGGGTTGATAAAGGCCTGCACCCGGTCCGAGCGCGCCATCAGAATGCCGATCGGAATGCCGATGACGATCGAGATGAGCGTACAGACGGTGACCATCGCAAGCGTGACCATCGTGTCGTTCCAAAGCCCGACAAGGCCGATGGCGATCATCGACAGCGCCGTCCCGATGGTGACGTTGATGTTGCGGCTGCCGAAATAGACGACCGCCACCATGAGCACCAGGACCAGGATCCAGGGCGAGCCGACGAACAGGCTTTCGAGGTAGTTCAGGAACCATTGAAGCGGCTGGACCATCCTGTCGATGATGTCGCCATAGGACCGCACGAATCCCTTGAAGCCGTCGTCGACGGTCTTGCGAGCGAGCCGGATCGTGCCTTCGTCAATGGCAGGGAACTTGCAGAGCAAAGCTGGCAAGACACTGCAGATGGATGCCATATGTATCCCCTTCTTGGCCGGAAGTCTTTTATCTCGCCGGTTGCGTCTCGGCATCGATTTGCGTCGATGCCTGCGCACACTGCTGGTGGCCTCTTTGGGCCCGGCTCTTGAACTGTGTCAGCGAAATGTGGCGTCCGCTTTACTGTTTGCGACGCGGACGGCCTCGCTTCGCCGCCTCTGGAACGACGCACGCTCGAACGGAACCCGCAAGAGCGCTGCATTGTCCCCGTTCCGGCATCACAACCGGAACGGACAGGCGGCCGTCAGGGACGGCGCGCCTGCCCTTGTGTCGTGTCAGAGTGCCGCCTTGACCTTTTCGGCCACTTCCGGGCTCACCCACTGGGTCCACATGTCCGGGAACTCGGCGAGGAAGTGCTTGGCGCCATCCTCGTTGGTACCCTGGTTCTGGTCCATCCAGGCGAGAACCTTGTTGACGGTGCCGTTGTCCCACTTGCGCGCCTTGACGTAATCCATGGCGACGCCGGCCTTCTCGGAGAAGGACTTGGTCACGACCGTGTAGACGTCGGAAACCGGGTAGGAGTTGACCTTCGGTGTCGGGCAGTCCGGCACGGCGGTGCAGGCGTCCCAGTCGGCCTTGTCGTGGTCGACGCCGAAGGAGAGGCGGGTCATTTCGTACTTGCCGAGAATGGCGGTCGGCGCCCAGTAGTAGCCGAGCCAGCCGGTTTTCTTTTCGAAGGCGTTGGCGATCGAGCCGTCAAGGCCGGCGGCCGAACCGGTATCGACCAGCAGGAAGCCGGCCTTTTCCGCGTCCAGCGCCCGATAGAGATTGGCGGTCGAGACCTGGCAGTTCCAGCCCGACGGGCAATTGTGAACGGCGGCCTTCGACGAATCTTCCGGCGACGGGAAGAGTTCCGGATGCTTCAGGGCGTCCTGCACCGTCTTGATGTCAGGATGCGCGTCTGCGAGGAATTTCGGGATCCACCAGCCCTCGATGCCGCCTTCGCTCAAGATCTTGGCCGCTTCGATCAGCCGGCCTTCCTTGATCGCAGCGTCGAGCGGCGTGCGCACGGCGTTGACCCAGAGTTCTGGCGCCATGTCGGGTTGCGACTTTTCGTTCATGGAAGCGAAGGTCGGCATGGTGTCGCCGGTGACCAGCGTCACGGTGCAGCCGTAACCGTTTTCGAGAATGAACTTGTCCACCTGGGCGGCGACGCCGGCGGAAGCCCAGTTCATTTCGGCAATGCTGACTTCACCGCATTCCGCAGCCTGTGCGGAACCCGCCAGAGCGTAGAGGCCCGCGGCGAGAATGGTGGAAGCGAGGAGTTTCTTCATGTTGCAAGACCTCCCAGTCTTTATTTGCAGCCAATATCCAAACGGGAACCTACGGCGGATGCCGAGCATCCTCCGTCACCCGGAGCAATCATGCAGCCTGGGGTTCGGCATCAAATCAAGCCAAGGTTCACCCTTGCTGCGGACGGTGCGGGAGTTCGTTTTCAGCCCTGGCCGCGGAACCCTGTCGCCAGCCAATCTCCTCTTATACCGCCAGCCAAGCCTAAGTATTCTCGTTGAGAAATCAACCTCTTCAATCGGAACGTCGGGTTGCCGCCGCTCTTTGCGCGTTCTGTCTGCGACATCGCTGGCGGGCGCTTTTTGAGCATGAGAAAGGCCGAATTTAAGCAATACCGACAATTC
This sequence comes from Ensifer sp. 22521, assembly GCF_052044795.1. NCBI lineage: Bacteria > Pseudomonadati > Pseudomonadota > Alphaproteobacteria > Hyphomicrobiales > Rhizobiaceae > Ensifer > Ensifer sp. 22521. Next base: position 44,677 of record NZ_JBQENM010000019.1, on the reverse strand, counting down.
CTGCCGCAAAAAATGGCGCTATGCGCCACATCGTTCGAATCCCTGTCGAGATCCTGACGTTTCCTGTCGTGATTGCGTCACGGCGATTGTCGCGCATGTCGCGAAAAAAATTCAAAAAAAGCCGGAATTCATCTTTGGTTAAATCCTCAATAACCATCCGGTAACGATGTCCAGCTAATTGTTCTTCTCGCGGCGGGGGACTGCCGCGGGTCCGGATCAGGTAGTGCGTCCCGGATTTCAAGCGAACCTTCGGTGCGTTACCCCGAAGTGACCAGGCGTTTTTTGGGCGGCCGCATCCCTCTTCTCGAGGTTGATGCGGCCTTCGCATTTCAGCACCAGCGTCGGACATAAAAAAACCGCCCCGGATGGGGCGGTGGAGGAGGCTCTGGGAGGAGAGCTCGAAGGGGCATCTGCGCCCCGATCGCGGACCTAGCCGACGTTCGACGTACGGATGAAGCCGAGCGGACCGAAGGGCGCGTCGACAACGAGGTTGCGCACGCGTGACTGGCTGGTCGGAACCTTGGAGTTCCAGGCGATCTGGACGAAGTTGGGCTTGCTGAAGATGTACAGCATGGACGTAAACCTTGAGAGGCCGGAGGCCTATCCCCCGGAGCGTGTTGCTATGCCGCTGATATAGGTGTGCGCTGCAATAGAATGAATGCCAAACTCGCCATGCGATGTCGCAATTTGGCTACCGGCTGCGGCATTTTCGACAAGCCTTGCGAAAGGCCGAAACAATGCGTGAGAAGCCTCGCTCGATTGCGGCGAAATCGTGTCGAAACAGACCTTTGCCGCTGACCGTTTCAGTGTTACCGATGGCCGCATGACACGCAGGATCATGTTGCAGGGAACCGGCTCGGATGTCGGAAAATCGGTACTGGTGGCGGGGCTCTGTCGGCTCGCCGCCAATCGGGGCTTAAAGGTCCGGCCGTTCAAGCCGCAGAACATGTCGAACAACGCCGCCGTTTCCGACGACGGCGGCGAGATCGGCCGGGCGCAATGGCTGCAGGCGCTGGCCGCGCGCGTGCCGTCGTCCGTGCACATGAATCCCGTGCTTTTGAAGCCGCAGTCCGACGTCGGCAGCCAGATCGTCGTGCAGGGCAAGGTGACGGGGCAGGCCAAGGGCCGGGAGTACCAGGCGCTGAAACCGAAGCTGCTTGGCGCCGTGCTGGAAAGCTTCGAACAGATCTCGGCCGGCGCCGATCTCGTGGTGGTGGAGGGCGCGGGCTCGCCGGCGGAGATCAACCTGAGGGCCGGCGATATCGCCAATATGGGCTTTGCGACGCGCGCCGACGTGCCCGTCGTGCTCGTCGGCGACATCGACCGCGGCGGGGTGATCGCCTCGCTCGTTGGCACCCATGCGATCCTTTCGGACGAGGACCGGCGCATGGTCACCGGGTACCTCATCAACAAGTTCCGCGGTGACGTTACGCTGTTCGATGATGGCACCGCCGCCGTCAATCGATTCACCGGCTGGCCCTGTTTCGGCGTCGTGCCATGGCTGAAGGCAGCAGCCAGGCTGCCGGCAGAAGATTCGGTCGTGCTGGAGAAACTGACGCGCGGCGAGGGACGGGCGCTGAAGGTTGCCGTGCCGGTGCTGTCGCGCATCGCCAATTTCGACGACCTCGACCCGCTGGCCGCCGAGCCCGAGGTCGATCTCGTCTTCGTCCGGCCGGGCAACCCGATCCCCGCTGATGCCGGCCTGGTCGTCATTCCCGGATCGAAGTCGACCATCGGCGACCTCATCGATTTTAAGGCGCAAGGCTGGGATCGCGATCTCGAGCGCCATGTGCGCCGCGGTGGACGGGTCATCGGCATTTGCGGCGGCTACCAGATGCTCGGTCGTCGGGTCACCGATCCGCTCGGCATCGAGGGTGGCGAACGTGCGGTCGAGGGCCTCGGGCTTCTCGACGTCGAGACCGAGATGGCGCCGGAAAAGACCGTGCGCAACAGCCGCGCCTGGTCGCTGGAGCATGACGTGGCCCTCGAGGGTTACGAGATCCACCTGGGCAAGACGCAAGGGGCCGATTGCGACCGACCTTCGGTTCGCATCGACAACCGTGCGGATGGTGCGCTTTCTGCCGACGGCCGGGTGATGGGTACCTATCTGCACGGGCTGTTCACGAGTGACGCCTATCGCACAGCACTTTTGAAGAGCTTCGGCATTGAAGGCGGCGCCAGCAACTACCGCCAGTCGGTCGACGCGGCGCTCGACGATGTCGCCGGCGAGCTGGAGGCGGTACTCGACCGGCGCTGGCTGGACGGGCTGCTCGGCAGATAACCGAAAAGGCGGGCAGCGGAAATCATCGGGATTCCTGGCGACAGCATGGACAAGCCTGAAACCCCAGCATCTTCCACCGTTCCGCTGTAGAATTCACTGGGAAGAATGGAGCGCTCAGCTGCGGCCGCGCTCGGAGACAGGTGTTGCAATGCAGGACGAAACCAGACGAGCCCATTGGGACAAAGCCTATCAATCGAAAGGCGAAGCGGGGGTCAGCTGGTTCGAAGATGCGCCCGCCGTTTCGCTCGATCTCATCCGCAGGCACGTGACGATCGCCACCGCGTCGCTGATCGATGTCGGCGGCGGCGCCTCGCGGCTGGTGGATGCGCTGCTCGACGAGGGCATGAAATCAGTTACGGTGCTCGATCTGTCGCCGGCGGCGCTCGATGCCGCCAGGGCAAGGCTCGGGCTGCGGGCCGACGCGGTCCACTGGGTTGCGGCCGATGTGACCGCGTGGCGGCCGGATCGGACCTACGACATCTGGCACGACCGCGCCGCCTTTCATTTCCTGACCGATCCGGACGACCGGGCTGCCTATATCGAGCGCCTGACGGCGGCCGTCGCGCCTGGCGGGTACGCGGTTATCGCCACCTTCGCGCCCGATGGTCCGGAGCGCTGCAGTGGCCTACCGGTGGTGCGCTACGATCCGGCGGCACTCGCCGAAGTGATCGGACCGTCCTTCCGGCTTGTCGAGCATGTCAAGCACCAGCACACGACCCCGTGGAATTCGACCCAGGCCTTCCAGTTCAGCGTGCTGCAGCGGGTGACGCACTAGGGCCGCAACCGGTTTGGCGCCTGCGTCGCTTCTGCCATGGCTAGCGCACCTGCGAGAAGGTGAAGGCTCTGTCGCCATGGTACCAGATGAACTCGTTTTCCCGGGCGCTCAGTCCTCCGGGGTTCCGCGAGACCACCCCACAAAGGTTCGTCGTTTTCAGCCACAGGAAACAAACCTCGTCCTTCTCGAACCGGACCTCGACATTGCTCATCCTGCCGGCGCCGAGCGAAGCCCAGTCTCCCGTCAAGGTGGCGATGCCCTCGGGCGAAACGACAGCTTCATGTTCCTCGCCCGAATCCAGCATGCGTCCACGCAACCGGTGCCCGAAGAACAACGAACGGAGCTCATCGGCTGGCAGCCTGTCGCGAATGCTGACGTCGGTGTTCATCAGGGTCTCAGGCACGCCCGCCAGACGCAGTCCCTGATAGAGCTTCTCGCTGGCATGCGGCTGCGCCAGGTCCAGCGGCGGGCGCTCTGAAATGCAGACGGGCGTTCCGCCACGGCTGATGCGAAGCGCGTCGTAGCGGGCGACTGCCCCCTCAGCCTCCGCGCGGTGACCGAGATGTCCGGCGGCAGAGGCAAGGAGAAGGAAAGGACCGTCATCCTGGGGGTTGAGTGCGATACTGCTTTTCGCCGCTGCCGCTGCCGCTTCGAAATCCTCCAGGCTGAACTGCGTCAGGCCGAGGACGTACAGGAAGAAGGACGGGGAGTGCGGATCGAGGCGGATCGCCGTGCGGATATAGGGCAGAGCCTCCGCCGGCCGTCCGGCGGATGTCAGGACGAAGGCCGTCAATGCGTAGCTCCAGGAGTCGCCGGGTTCCAGCGCGATCGCTTCCTTGAGGTCTGCGAGCGCGTCGGCATGCCGCCAGTCCACTTCGGCAAGGAGGGCCGCTGCCTGATAGGCGAGTGCCGTCTTATGTTTCTGCGCCATCCGCAGAAACTGCCGCGCCTTGGCTCGCGCCTCGAAGCGCGTGATGCCCAGCTGATAGTGCCAGCGCCAAAGGTAAATGCGCGCATAGACCATGGCTGCGGCGGCATAGGCACGTCCATAGGCGGGATCGAGCGCAATCGCCTGGTCGAAATAGGGCAGTGCCTTTGCGAAGTCTTCGGGCGTGGTGCGCCGGTGGTGCTCCCAGCCGCGCAGGAACGCATCGAAGGCCGCCGGCACGGTCGTTTCCTTGCGCCCGAAGGCCATCTGCTGGTCAGGATCCAGCCGCAACGCAAGCGCTTCGGCAATGCCGCGCATCACTTCGTCCTGCAGCGCAAAGGCGTCGGTGAGCGATCCGTCGAACTTTCCGGCCCAGACGTGACCGCCATCCAGGGAATCTATGAGCTGCGCATTGATGCGAAGCTGCTCTCCGGCACGCTGGACGCTGCCTTCAAGCACATATCGGACACCGAGTTCTTCCGACACCTGCCTGGCTGTCACCGATCTCCCCTTGTAGGTGAAGGTCGAGTTGCGCGCGATGACGAACAGGCCGGAGATCTGGGCCAGTTCGGTGACAAGGCCGTCGGTCATGCCATTGGCGAAAAACTCCTGCTTGGGGTCATCGCTGACATTGGCAAACGGAAGCACGGCGATCGAGGGCTTGTCTGCCTGGCTGAAGTCCACGGCCTGAGCCGGACGGATGTCGGCAGGCGGCTGCCACGGGCGCCACCAGGCGGCGCCGGCGGCGGCTGTGAATGCCAGGGCAGATGCCGCTGCCAGGGCGACCCAGCGTCTTCCACGGTGCGCCCTGGCCTTCGGCTTGCCGGCGTGGGCTTCGTCCAGCCAGAGACGGTAGGTCCGAACCGGTTTTTCGACGTGTTTCAGGCGCTGCTCGCCGAGAAAGACGAAACCGACATCGAGGTGCTTCTCGACCTGGTCGTAGGCGGTGCCGGAGATGACGATGCCGCCCGGTTCGGCCAGGCTCTGCAGGCGCTCGGCGATGATGACACCATCGCCGTGGATGTCGTCGCCCTCGACGATCACGTCGCCAAGATTGATGCCGATGCGGAATTGCAGCCGCCCCGCGTCCACGCCGCGACTATCAGATTTGGCGCGCTGCACCTCGACCGCACATCGGACTGCCTCGACGACGCTGTGGAACTCGACCAGCAGGCCGTCGCCCATGGTCTTGATCAGCCGGCCGCGATGCGTCTCGATGCTTTGTTCGAATAGTTCGTGCAGGTCGGCCTGAAAGCGGGCGCAGGTACCCTCCTCGTCGGCCTGGGTAAGCAGCCCATAGCCGCAAACGTCGGCAATCATCACGGCGGCGAGCCTGCGTTCCATGTGCCTACCGGATAAACGAAGCCCCTCGGGTCGGTTGCGGGATGGTTCAGCGACCTTTGCACGTCCATAGGACGCGCGGCGCTGCAGTTTAACGCAACATCCGTCATTGCTAAAATATGTTCGTTCGCGATCTGCCATTCGCCTCATGTCCGGTGCGGCTTCGCGCTCGACAAATCGTCGCGCGACGCAAGTCGGCCGGGGAGGTGTCGCAAGCGTCGATTGACTTTGCGGCGCCCGCTTCCTAATCATCGGATGTTGGATGGTTCCCCCTTGTCGTGGCGATCGGGGGGAATAATTGGGAATGTGACGGATGGACCCAAATCGGGCATCCTTATCGCAGCCGACCCCGCGACTGTAGAACGGTCAGGGTTCGCCATCGGGCTCAAATTCAGAGCTGCCAGCCGGTTGCATGGGGCAATCGAGGCAGTGCGGAATCGAGCCGGAAAAGCCACTGGCGTGGCATCGTGATCAGCCGGGTTGGACGCCTCTTCTTCTACGAATCGTCCGCCTTTCACGAAGCCGCCCACAGCGCCGCGCGTCGGAGACGACGCGCAAAGGTTCGCTGTGGCACCGGAAAGCGCCGGGAAGGTGAGGCGGGCCGCTCGGGTCCTGACATCGGAACCTCGTCCATTCTGAGCGAGGCGATGTGGGGCCTCGTGACGCCGTGAGCCAGGAGACCTGCCACCCGACATGGGCATTCCGCCCGAGGAGACGTGTCGTCTCCAACGCCATCACGGAGGTTGTTTTGGCTCTCAGATACTTTCCCGAACGCGCCGCCGGCGCGTCGAACGGCTGTTGCCATCTGCCGCTGACCTTGGCGCGGTCGCGATGAGCAATCCCAGCGCCGGACCCGTTCTGGTCCTCGGCGGCGCCCGTTCCGGCAAGTCCAGCTTTTCCGAGAAGCTCGTCGAAGCGTCCGGTCTCGCCAAACATTATGTCGCCACCGGCCGCGCCTGGGACGACGAAATGCGCGCGCGCATCGACCATCACAAGATGCGCCGCGGCGAAGGCTGGACGACGCATGAGGAGCCGGTCGATCTCGTCGGCATCCTCAGTCGCATCGATAATCCCGATCACGTCGTGCTGATCGACTGCCTGACGCTGTGGGTCACCAATCTCATGCTCGAGGAGCGCGACATCGAGGCGGAGTTCGCAGCGCTCGCCGCCTACCTGCCGCAGGCGCAGGCGCGCCTCGTTTTCGTTTCCAACGAGGTCGGCCTCGGCATTGTGCCCGAGAACCGCATGGCGCGCGAGTTTCGCGACCATGCCGGCCGGCTTCACCAGATCGTTGCGGAGAAATCCGCTGAAGTTTACTTTGTCGCGGCCGGTTTGCCGCTGAAAATGAAGGGTTGAATAATGACCACTGCGAGAACCAGCCACGGCAAGATCCCGGCGACTGTCATCACCGGCTTCCTCGGCGCCGGCAAGACGACGATGATCCGCAATCTGTTGCAGAACGCCGACGGCAAGCGCATCGCGCTGATCATCAACGAGTTCGGCGATCTCGGCGTCGACGGCGACGTCTTGAAGGGCTGCGGTGCGGAGGCCTGCACCGAGGACGACATCATCGAACTTACCAATGGCTGCATCTGCTGCACCGTGGCCGATGATTTCATCCCGACCATGACCAAGCTGCTCGAGCGCGAAAACCGCCCGGACCATATCATCATCGAGACCTCGGGCCTGGCTTTGCCGCAGCCGCTGATCGCCGCCTTCAACTGGCCGGATATCCGCAGTGAAGTCACCGTCGATGGCGTCGTCACCGTGGTCGACAGCGCTGCCGTTGCCGCCGGCCGCTTTGCCGACGACCATGACAAGGTCGATGCGCTGCGCGTCGAGGACGACAATCTCGACCATGAAAGCCCGATCGAGGAACTGTTCGAGGATCAGCTGACCGCTGCCGACCTCATAGTGCTCAACAAGACCGATCTGATCGACGCGTCCGGCCTCAAGGCGGTACGCGACGAGGTTTCCTCGCGCACCAGCCGCAAGCCGACCATGATCGAGGCGAAGAACGGCGAGGTGGCCGCCGCCATCCTGCTCGGCCTCGGCGTCGGCACCGAAAGCGATATCGCCAACCGCAAGTCGCATCACGAGATGGAGCATGAGGCGGGCGAGGAGCACGACCATGACGAGTTCGACAGCTTTGTCGTCGAGCTCGGCGCCATCGCCGATCCGGCCGCCTTCATCGATCGCCTCAAGGGCGTGATATCCGAGCACGACGTGCTGCGTCTCAAGGGTTTTGCCGATGTGCCTGGCAAGCCGATGCGCCTGCTGATCCAGGCGGTCGGTGCCCGCATCGACCAGTATTACGATCGCGCCTGGGCGGCCGGCGAAAAGCGCGGCACGCGTCTCGTCGTCATCGGCCTGCACGACATGGACGAGGCGGCGGTTCGCGCTGCGATTGCTGCGCTCGTCTGATCGTTCATTGAATGAAATGATCTAACGCATTGAAATAACGCAATTCCGGACGGAAGCCGCTTCACGCGTTTCCGTTCGGAATTGCCCGAACGGACAAGACCATGCATCTGCTTCTCGCCCAGAAAGGAACGATCGCCGACGGCAACGAGGCGATCGACCTTGGGCAAACGCCGGCCGACATCCTGTTCCTGTCTGCCGCCGACACCGAGCTCTCCTCGATCGCCGCCGCCCACGGCCGGCGTGACGGTGGCCTGAGCCTGCGCATTGCGAGCCTGATGAACCTGATGCATCCGATGTCGGTCGACACCTATGTCGAGCGCACGGCGCGTCATGCGAGGCTGATCGTCGTCCGGCCGCTCGGTGGCGCCAGCTATTTCCGCTATCTGCTCGAAGCCTTGCATGCGGCCGCCGTCACCCACCGTTTCCAGATCGCGGTGCTGCCGGGCGACGACAAGCCGGACCCGGGCCTTGAACCGTTTTCTACGGTTGAGGCCGATGACCGCCAGCGGCTCTGGGCCTATTTCAACGAGGGCGGCGCCGACAATGCCGGCCTGTTCCTCGACTATGCCGAGGCGCTGGTTTCAGGCGCCGAGAAACCGCAGCCGGCCAAGCCTTTGCTGAAAGCCGGCATCTGGTGGCCGGGGCGGGGCGTGATCGGGGTTTCGGATTGGTTGAGTGTTGTGGGGGCTGGAGCCCCCGCATGCGCAAATCCCACCATCGCCATCTGCTTCTACCGCGCCCTCGTCCAGAGCGGCGAGACGCGGCCGGTCGAAGCGCTGATCGATGCGCTGAAGGTGCAAGGGGTTCGGGCACTGCCGGTCTTCGTCTCCAGCCTCAAGGATGCGGTCTCCGTCGGCACGCTGCAATCGATCTTTTCCGAGGCCCCACCCGACGTGGTGATGAATGCCACCGGCTTTGCCGTTTCTTCGCCCGGCGCCGATCGTCAGCCGACGGTGCTGGAATCAACCGGCGCGCCGGTGCTGCAGGTGATCTTCTCCGGCTCATCACGGCAGCAATGGGAGACATCGCCGCAGGGGCTGATGGCGCGCGATCTGGCGATGAACGTGGCGCTACCGGAGGTCGATGGCCGCATCCTTGCGCGCGCCGTCTCGTTCAAGGCGGCGTCGATCTACGATGCGAAAGTCGAGGCTAACATTGTCGGGCATGAGCCGCTCGAAGATCGGGTGCGTTTTGCCGCCAGCCTTGCCGTCAACTGGGCGAAGTTGCGTCGCACCGAACCCGCCGACCGGCGGATCGCCATCGTCATGGCCAATTATCCGAACCGCGACGGGCGCCTCGGCAATGGCGTCGGTCTCGACACACCGGCCGGCACCGTCGAAGTGCTGCGTGCCATGACGGCAGAAGGCTATGCGGTGGGCGACGTCCCGGAGGATGGCGACGCGCTGATGCGTTACCTGATGGCCGGGCCGACCAATGCGGCAGGCCGTGATCGTGAAATTAGAGAAACAATTTCGCTCAGCGATTACAACGCCTTCTTCGATTCGCTTCCGAAACAGATTCAGGATGAAGTTGGCGGCCGTTGGGGCGCGCCCGAGGCCGATCCGTTCTTCCTCGACGGCGCCTTCGCGCTGCCGCTCGCCCGCTTCGGCGATGTCATCGTCGGCATCCAGCCGGCGCGCGGCTACAACATCGATCCGAAGGAAAGCTACCACTCGCCGGACCTGGTGCCGCCGCATGGCTATCTCGCCTTCTATGCCTTCCTGCGCCATCAGTTCGGCGCGCAGGCGATCGTGCATATGGGCAAACACGGCAATCTCGAATGGCTGCCGGGCAAGTCGCTGGCGCTGTCTGAGACGTGTTACCCCGAGGCGATCTTCGGGCCGCTGCCGCATGTATATCCGTTCATCGTCAACGATCCGGGCGAAGGCACGCAGGCCAAGCGCCGCACCAGCGCCGTCATCATCGACCACCTGACGCCACCGCTCACGCGCGCTGAATCCTACGGGCCGCTCAAGGACCTCGAGGCGCTGGTCGACGAATATTACGACGCTGCCGGCGGCGACCCGCGACGGCTGCGGCTCTTGAGCCGCCAGATCCTCGACCTCGTGCGCGACATCGGCCTCGACAGCGATGCCGGTATCGACAAGGGCGACAGCGACGACAAGGCGCTGGAAAAGCTCGACGCCTATCTCTGCGACCTCAAGGAAATGCAGATCCGCGACGGCCTGCACATCTTCGGCGTGGCGCCGGACGGGCGCTTGCTGACCGATCTGACCGTGGCACTGGCCCGCGTTCCGCGCGGGCTTGGTGAAGGCGGGGACCAGAGCCTGCAGCGGGCGATCGCGGCGGATGCGGGGTTCGCCTTCGACCCGCTCGATTGCGTGATGTCGGACGTCTGGACCGGCGTAAAACCATCGATCCTCACCGATATCTCCGACGCCCCCTGGCGCACCAACGGTGACACCGTCGAACGCATCGAGCTCCTCGCCGCAAGCCTCGTCTCGGGTGAGCAGCCTTGCCCAGCGGACTGGACCCACACGCAAGCCGTGCTCGACGAAATCGAGACGCGTCTCAAGCCCTCGATCTCCGGCTCCGGCGCTGCCGAAATGGCGGGCTTTCTCACCGGCCTCGACGGCCGCTTTGTCGCCCCCGGTCCTTCCGGCGCGCCGACCCGCGGCCGCCCGGACGTGCTGCCGACGGGGCGCAACTTCTACTCCGTCGACAGCCGCGCCGTGCCGACACCTGCCGCCTATGAGCTCGGCAAAAAATCCGCCGAACTGCTGATCCGCCGCTACCTGCAGGATCACGGCGAGTGGCCTTCCTCCTTTGGCCTCACCGCCTGGGGCACGGCGAACATGCGCACCGGCGGCGACGACATCGCCCAGGCGCTGGCGCTGATCGGCGCCAAGCCCGTCTGGGACATGGTTTCACGCCGGGTCACGGGCTACGAGATCGTGCCGCTTGCCACGCTCGGCCGGCCGCGCGTCGACGTAACGCTGCGTATTTCCGGTTTCTTCCGCGATGCCTTCCCGGACCAGATCGCCCTCTTCGACAAGGCGATCCGCGCCGTCGGCGCGCTGGAGGAGGACGATGCCGACAACATGATCGCCGCGCGCATGCGGGCGGAAAGCCAGCGGCTGGAGGCAGAAGGCGTCGAGGCTCAAGAGGCCGCGCGTCGCGCCTCCTATCGCATCTTCGGCGCCAAGCCCGGAGCCTATGGCGCAGGCCTGCAGGCGCTGATCGATGAGAAAGGCTGGGACAGCAGAGCCGATCTCGCCGAGGCGTACCTCACCTGGGGCGCCTACGCCTATGGCGCCGGCGAAGAGGGCAAGGCCGAACGCGATCTCTTCGAGGAGCGGCTGCGCACCATCGAAGCGGTGGTGCAGAACCAGGACAACCGCGAGCATGACCTGCTCGACAGCGACGACTATTACCAGTTCGAAGGCGGCATGAGCGCTGCCGCCGAGCATCTCGGTGGCACCAGGCCGGCGATCTACCACAACGACCATTCCCGGCCGGAAAAGCCGGTCATCCGCTCGCTGGAGGAAGAGATCGGCCGCGTCGTTCGGGCGCGCGTCGTCAATCCCAAGTGGATCGATGGCGTCATGCGCCACGGCTACAAGGGCGCCTTCGAGATCGCCGCCACCGTCGACTACATGTTCGCCTTTGCCGCGACCACCGGTGCGGTGCGCGACCATCACTTCGAGGCCGCCTATCAGGCCTTCGTCGTCGACGAGCGGGTGGCGGAGTTTCTGCGCGACAAAAACCCCGCCGCCTTTGCCGAGCTTGCCGAGCGGCTGCTGGAAGCGATCGACCGCAATCTCTGGACCCCGCGCTCGAACTCGGCGCGGTTTGAACTTGGTGGCATCAGCGGCGCCGCCACCCGGCTTCGCGCCGGCAACGAATAGAGCAGCTCCGGGCACGGTTTTCCGTCCGGAATTGCCTGGAAGCAAAGACTTGGGTTCCGTTTCGCGTTCAGTGAAATACGGAAAAGGAACAGATGCGGGATCAGAGCTGCGGTTTTGCATCGATCCCGCCAACCGGAATTGAGGGAGTTATCATGAGCGATGAGACGACAAACAGCGGCGAAGCCCCTGCCGAGAAGGACGATGCCCGCCACGCCATGAAGATGGCGAAGAAGAAGGCCGCCCGCGAAAAGATCATGGCGACGAAGACCGACGAGAAGGGCCTGATCATCGTCAACACCGGCAAGGGCAAGGGCAAGTCGACCGCCGGTTTCGGCATGATCTTCCGCCATATCGCCCACGGCATGCCCTGCGCCGTCGTGCAGTTCATCAAGGGCGCCATGGCGACGGGCGAGCGCGAACTGATCGAGAAGCATTTCGGCGACGTCTGCCAGTTCTACACGCTCGGCGAGGGCTTTACCTGGGAAACGCAGGACCGCGCCCGCGATGTGGCGATGGCGGAAAGGGCCTGGGAAAAGGCCAAGGAACTGATTCGCGACGAGCGCAACTCGATGGTGCTGCTCGACGAGATCAACATCGCACTGCGCTATGACTATATCGACGTCGCCGAAGTCGTGCGCTTCCTCAAGGAAGAGAAGCCGCACATGACCCATGTCGTCTTGACCGGCCGCAACGCCAAGGAAGACCTGATCGAAATCGCCGATCTGGTTACCGAAATGGAGCTGATCAAGCATCCGTTCCGCTCCGGCATCAAGGCGCAGCAGGGCGTCGAGTTCTGATGAGCCAGAGCTGGCAGCTTTGGGCATTGCTATCGGCCGTGTTCGCTGCCTTGACGGCGATCTTCGCCAAGGTCGGCGTCGCGCAGGTCAATTCCGACTTCGCGACGCTGATCCGCACCGTCGTCATCCTCTGCGTGCTCGCCGGCATTGTGGCTGCGACCGGGCAGTGGCAGAAACCTTCGGAAATCCCGGGCCGCACCTGGCTGTTCCTGGCACTGTCCGGCCTTGCCACCGGCGCCTCGTGGCTTGCCTATTTCCGGGCGCTGAAACTCGGAGACGCCGCCCGCGTCGCGCCGATCGACAAGCTGTCGATCGTCATGGTCGCGATCTTCGGCGTTCTCTTCCTCGGCGAAAAACTCAACCTGATGAACTGGCTCGGCGTCGTGTTGATTGCCGCTGGGGCGCTGCTTTTGGCGGTGTTTTAAAGTCCGGCCGCGTTCGCACAATGTGAGCCGCGCGAATGGTCGAAGTCAGATCCACCGGCGGACACGCCCGCAATAGGCACTGTATGCCTCGCCAAAAGCGCGGGAGAGGTGGGTTTCCTCCATGCGGATCTGGTAGGAGATCGAGATCCAGGCGGAGAGCGCCAGCGCCACCGAGACGACGTTCGGGACTGCCAGCACCGTGCCGATCAGCGCCGTGGCCATGCCGACATAGATCGGGTTGCGCGAGAAGGCGTAGAGGCCTGAGGTCACGAGCGGCGCGTCCTGTTTCTCAGGGATGCCGATCTTCCAGGAATGGCGCATCGCCCATTGCGACAGCATCGTCAGCCCGCCGCCGAGCGCCATGAGTACAAGGCCGGCGGTGTGAAGCAGCGGCCGGTCGAGCACTGGGATCCTGCCGAGCGAAGCGCCGACCGCCTCCGGAAAGGCGGCGACCGCCAGCAGGTGAACCACCAGCGCCGCCACGATCACGCGAAAGAGTTTGCCTGCAAATCCCTCGGCATCGTCGCCATAGGTCAGCACGACGGGTGAGCGGCCGGATTGAACGCGGCGCAGGATCGCCAGCGCCAGGGTGAAAAGGCCGACGACAAGCATCAGGATGGCGGGAAGGGTGGTGGACATTGGAACCTCTGGGCGATGACAGGATGACGCTTGCGGCCGGGCGGCCTGTCTGACGAGACTCTGACTCGCCCGACTTCCGCGACGCATTTCCTGCAAGTTGCAATCTCTAGCGGCTAGAGGTTCAAGGGGTTGCGCACTCGACTTTCGTTTTGGTTACCGCATGTTGTATCGGCGAGTGTCGATGACAGGGAATGCTCGTCGGGCCTCAGGGAGGATGTCACCGCCATATCCGCACATTGCCTAGATTGAGACAAGCCAGATCGCCCCATGACCACCCAATGACCGACATCTATGCGCAGGGTGGTCGCCTTCCGTTTCCAGGAAGCGATCCGGCGTTGGTTTGTCCTGATCGTTCTTAGTGGTCCGAGAGTTCCTCGGCCGTTGCGGCGATCTCGGAGCTGCCGAACGTGCCGTCGACATACTTGAAAACAAGTATGCTCATGATCGAGGCGACTATTGCAATCACGACTATACGCATTCGGCTTTCCCGGTGGTCGTTGCGATCTACAGCAACACCCGGCGAAGGCCTTGGCTCCCCCATTTAGTCTAGTTGGCAGGAACAATTGCAGGCGTGGGCGATGGGGCGTTCTCCAAATCCGGCCGAACCGCCAGAATGCTTATTAGGGCGACGAGAACGCAGATGAGCATGAGGAAGGCGATACCAGCTTTGTCCATGCCCCGACATCAGACGTTCAATGTGGGCAAATCGAGGCGGCGGCACAGCCGCGTTTAGGGTTGCCCTCTGTGCGGGGGGCCTTGATGAGGCTTCTGGAAGCACGCATATAGATGCCCACATTGTTTAGATCGCGGGTGTACCTTGAAGACCGTTGCTAGAGTTGCGTTTGCTATGGCATCGCTTTTGATAATCGCATCATGCAGTGAAACCGGCTCAGCCCAAACGACCAAGGCCAGCGCGTCCGCGGTCCAGCAGGCAGCCAAAGCAAAGGCGGCTCCCACGCCGAAGATGAGCCGAAAGCAGAGAGCCGCAGCGGAAGCTGAGGCAAAGGCGCGTGCTGAAGCGCGCAGTCCTCGGCAATGCAAGACCCCCAAACAGATATGTGGTTACGGCGGCCAGCAGGCGAAGAATGCTCATGCTGGTCGACCACAGCGCGCCCGACGTTGGTGTGACAGTCAAGTGACGTTCACTTAAGTCGGCATCTGGTTCCAGTCTAGGAGAGCCAGGAACGCGCGCCGGGACTCAAAGCCCCAGCCAGATTCTGAGCGGATGCGTCGGATCTGCCAGCAGCCGGATGGCGAGTGCGATCGAGACGATGACGAGCAGCGGCTTGATGATCTTGGCGCCCTTGGCCATGGCATAGCGCGAGCCGACCTGGGCGCCGAGAAACTGGCCGACGCCCATCATCAGGCCGACCTTCCAGAGAATGGCGCCGAAGAAGAGGAAGATGCCAAAGGCGCCGACGTTGGAGCCGAAGTTGAGGAACTTCGTATGCGCCGTGGCCTTCAGCACGCCGAAGCCGGCCAGCGTGACGAAGCCGAGCATGAAGAAGGAGCCGGTGCCGGGGCCAAAGACGCCGTCGTAAAAGCCGATCAGCGGCACAAGTGTCAGCGTAAACACGAAGGGCGTGATCCGACGGTGCTGGTCGACGTCGCCCATGTTCGGCTTCAGCCCGAAATAGAGCGCAATGGCGATCAGCAGGAAGGGCAGCACAGCCTTCAGCACGTCGCCTGGAACGATGGTTGCAAGCAGCGCCCCCAGCACGGAGCCCGCCGCCGACATCAGCGCCATCGGCAATTGCTCTTTCAGGTTCACGTGACCGCGCCGCGCATAGGAAAGGCTTGCCGAACCCGAGCCGAACAGCCCCTGCAGCTTGTTGGTGCCGAGCGTTTGCAGCGGCGGAATGCCGGCAATCAGCATGGCGGGAATGGTGATCATGCCGCCGCCGCCGGCGATCGAATCGATGAAGCCGGCGATGAAGGCGGCAACGAACAAGAAGGCGAGCAGGTGGAAGGCGAGATCTTGCACGGGAGGGACTCGGGGAGCGGGAGACGTATGGAGGTTTTGCCGCCTTGTGTCAGAGCCGGCCACGATTTGCAAAGCCTTCTGTTGCGGCGTTGTTGGCCGCCCGGGCGGACGACCTTCGAATCTTTCGCGGAATCAAAAGCTTGTCCTGAGTCGCCGTGTTTCTGGATGGAGGCGCCGGCAATCGTGGGATGATCGGAAACGGCCGTCATCGCGATCCGCCGGGCAACTGTGCGCCTTCGTCAATCGCGACATGGCGATGGCGCAATCCGGTTTGACCGGTCTCCCGCGCTCCGGTAAAAATGACGGATATGCGACGGCGTCCGCTTCGGTGGACTGAAAGAGCGTCCGGTGCGGCCGACCCAGCCAGGGGGCCATCAGCCGGTGCTGTCCAGATCGGCCGGAACGGTTCGTTCCAGCCGGCGCTTCGTTAAGGAAAACCGACGAAGGGAGCCGGCCGCCGATGCCATCGGTTAGCGGATCAAAGCAATTCCAGCAAAAGTGCGCAGCGGTTTTGCGTCCGGAATCGCGTGAAAATAACGTTCTGGCACAAATGAAAGAAGAGGCCGGGCTGGTGCTCGGGCTCGGCTGCGAACGCCGCACGCCGGCCGAAGAGGTGATCGCACTTGCCAAGCGCGCTTTGGCTGACGCGGGTGCCAGTGCCGGCGATCTGCGGCTGGTCGCCTCGCTCGATGCCCGCGCCGAGGAGCCGGCGATCCTTGCGGCCGCGAAGCATTTCTCCGTTCCTGCAGTCTTCTACGACGCGGCCACGCTGGAGGCCGAAGCCTCCCGTCTCGCCAATCCCTCCGAGATCGTCTTTGCCCACACCGGCTGTCATGGCGTGGCCGAAGGGGCAGCGCTTGTCGGTGCTGGCAGCGAGGCGATGCTGATCGTGCCGAAGATCGTCTCCGCGCATGCGACGGCGGCGCTTGCCGGGCCGGCGGCATTGCGTGTCGAAGAGGGCCGGCAGGCGGCGAAGGTCGTCTGATGCGTTTCTATGTTGTTGAATTGAATCAATCTTTTGTCCGGGTTCTCTCTGAAATGGAATCCGGTTCTTCGCAGGTCGAGTTAGGCGCACCGTCAGGTGGTGCCGGTATACAGGTGAGGCAGCACGCATGATCGACGACCTCTTTGCCGGACTGCCGGCGCTCGAGAAAGGTTCGGTCTGGCTCGTCGGCGCCGGTCCGGGAGACCCGGGCCTTTTGACGCTGCATGCGGCCAATGCGCTGCGCCAGGCGGATGTGATCGTGCATGATGCGCTGGTCAACGAGGATTGCCTGAAGCTCGCCAGACCGGGCGCCGTGCTTGAGTTTGCGGGAAAACGCGGCGGCAAGCCTTCGCCGAAGCAGCGCGACATCTCGCTTCGGCTGGTCGAGCTTGCGCGTGCCGGCAACCGGGTGCTGCGGCTGAAGGGGGGCGATCCCTTCGTCTTCGGCCGCGGCGGCGAGGAGGCGCTGACGCTGGTCGAGCACCAGATCCCGTTTCGCATCGTGCCCGGCATCACCGCCGGCATCGGCGGTCTTGCCTATGCCGGCATTCCCGTGACGCACCGCGAGGTCAATCACGCCGTCACCTTCCTCACCGGCCACGATTCCTCCGGCCTCGTGCCCGATCGCATCCACTGGCAGGGCATCGCCAGCGGCTCGCCCGTGATCGTCATGTACATGGCGATGAAACATATCGGCGCGATCACCGCCAACCTCATTGCCGGCGGCCGTTCGCCGGACGAGCCGGTCGCCTTTGTCTGCAATGCGGCGACGGCGAACCAGACGGTGCTCGAAACGACGCTTTCGCGCGCCGAGGCCGATGTCGAGGCGGCAGGGCTTGAGCCGCCGGCGATCGTCGTCGTCGGCGAGGTGGTGCGGCTCCGGGCAGCGCTCGACTGGATCGGTGCGCTTGATGGCCGCAAGCTCTCGGCCGACCCCTTCGCCAACCGCATTCTCAGGAACCCGGCATGAGCGGACTGCTGATCGCCGCACCGTCGTCGGGCTCGGGCAAGACGACGGTGACGCTCGGGCTGATGCGGGCGCTGAAGAAGCGCGGTGTTGCGATTGCGCCCGGCAAGGCGGGACCTGACTATATCGATCCCGCCTTCCATGCGGCCGCGACCGGCGAGCCCTGTTTCAACTTCGACCCCTGGGCAATGCGGCCGGAACTGCTGCTTGCGAACGCTTCGCATGCCACGACCGGTGGCCGCACGCTGATCGTCGAGGCGATGATGGGCCTGCATGACGGCGCCGCCGACGGCTCCGGTTCGCCCGCCGATCTCGCAGCGACGCTCGATCTCGCCGTCATCCTCGTTGTCGATTGCGCCCGCCTGTCCCATTCGGTCGCCGCACTCGTTCGCGGTTATGCGGACCATCGCGACGATATTCGGGTGGTTGGCGTCATCCTCAACAAGGTCGGCAGTGACCGGCACGAGGTGATGCTGCGCGATGCGCTGGAGCGGGTGAGCATGCCGGTTTTCGGTGTCTTGCGGCAGGACAGTGCGCTGCAACTGCCGGAGCGCCATCTCGGCCTCGTGCAGGCGGGCGAGCATGGGGCGCTCGAAGGTTTCATCGGGGCTGCTGCCGAACGCGTGGAGGCGAACTGCGACCTCGATGCCGTCGGCCGCGCTGCGACGATCTTTCCGCACGGGTCGGTCACGAGGATCGAGCGGTTCCGGCCGCTCGGGCAACGCATCGCCGTGGCGCGCGATATCGCCTTTGCCTTCTCTTACGAGCATCTGTTGTTCGACTGGCAGCGGGGCGGCGCCGAAATCTCGTTCTTCTCGCCGCTCGCCGACGAAGCGCCGGATCCTTCGGCCGACGCCGTCTATCTGCCGGGCGGTTATCCGGAGCTGCATGCGGGACACTTAAGTGCTGCTTCAACCTTCCGTACCGGCATGCAATCCGCGGCGGAACGCGGCGCCCGGATCTTCGGCGAATGCGGCGGCTACATGGTGCTCGGCGAAGGGCTTGTCGCCGCTGATGGCGCACGCTACGACATGCTCGGCCTGCTGCCGCTGACGACCAGTTTTGCCGAGCGCAGGCGGCACCTCGGCTATCGCCGTGTCGTGCCTGTCGACAACGCCTTCTTCGATGGACCCATGACGGCGCACGAATTCCACTATGCGACCATCGTTGCCGAAGGCGCGGCCGAACGCTTGTTTTCGATGAGCGACGCTGCGGGCGAAGATCTCGGCCACGCGGGCCTCAGGCGCGGCAATGTCGCCGGCTCCTTCATGCATCTCATCGACATCGCAGGCGCGCCATGAGCGCACCGATCGTCCACGGCGGCGGCATCACCGAGGCCGCGGCGCGCTTTGGCGGGCGCTTCGAAGACTGGCTCGATCTTTCGACCGGTATCAATCCTTGCCCCGTCGCCTTGCCCCCAGTATCCGAACGCGCGTGGCATCGGCTGCCGGATCGGCAGACGGTGGATGACGCGCGCCTGGCAGCCGCAGATTATTACCGCACCAATGGCGTGCTGCCTTTGGCGGTGCCGGGCACCCAGTCGGCGATCCAGCTTTTGCCGCGTCTCATAAATGAAAACGGGAAGGCGCCGGCGAACAGGCGCGTCGCGATCTTCGGGCCGACCTATGGCGAATATGCCCGTGTGCTGTCGGCAGCCGGCTTTGCCGTCGATCGCGTCGAAGATGCCGCTGCGCTCAGCGCCGAGCATGCCCTGGTCATCGTGGTAAACCCCAACAACCCGACTGGCCGTGCCTTCGCGTCCGCCGAACTTCTGGCGATGGCGGCGAGGCAGAAGGCAAACGGCGGGCTGCTGCTGGTCGACGAAGCCTTCGGCGATCTTGATCCGGGGTTGAGCGTCGCCGGCCATGTGCGCGAGCAAGGCAACCTTGTCGTCTTCCGCTCCTTCGGCAAGTTCTTCGGGCTCGCCGGCCTGCGCCTCGGCTTCGTCGTCGCGACGGAGCCTATGCTTGCGTCCTTTGCCGATTGGCTCGGTCCCTGGGCCGTCTCCGGCCCGGCGCTGACGATTTCGAAAGCGCTGATGCAGGGCAATACGAAGGCGATTGCTGCCGGTATCCTCGAGCGGCGCGCCGGCCTGGATGCGGCGCTTGATGGAGCAGGGCTCAAGCGGATCGGTGGCACAGGGCTTTTCGTGCTGGTCGAGCATCCGCGTGCCACTCTGCTACAGGAACGGCTCTGCGAAGCGCACATCCTCACTCGCAAGTTCGACTACGCGCCGGAGTGGTTGAGGATCGGTCTGGCGCCGGATGCGGCGGGCGACCGGCGACTGGCGGATGCGCTTGCCCGGATGGAGCTCTGAATGTCTGAGACCATCCTTCTCATCCTCGCGCTGGCGCTGGTGATCGATCGCGTCGTCGGTGACCCGGATTGGCTCTGGGCGCGCCTGCCGCATCCGGTCGTGTTCTTCGGCAAGGCCATAGCCTTCCTCGATGACAGGTTGAACCGCGAGGATCTGGAGGACGGCGCGGCTAGGTTTCGTGGCGTTGTCACCATCGTGCTGCTGCTTGCCGTCAGCGCCTGGTTCGGCCACCTGCTGCATCGCCTGTTCGCCACTCTCGGTCCGGTCGGCTTCCTGCTGGAGGCGGCGCTGGTCGCGGTTTTCCTGGCGCAGAAGAGCCTTGCAGATCATGTGCGCCGCGTTGCCGAGGGCTTGCGGCAAGGGGGGCTCGAAGGCGGGCGGGCGGCCGTTTCGATGATCGTCGGCCGCGATCCGAAGACGCTCAATGAACCGGCGGTCTGCCGCGCGGCGATCGAAAGCCTCGCCGAAAACTTCTCCGACGGCGTCGTGGCGCCGGCCTTCTGGTATGCGATCGCCGGTCTGCCCGGTCTGCTCGCCTACAAGATGCTGAACACGGCCGACTCGATGATCGGCCACAAATCGCCGAAATATCTGCACTTCGGCTGGGCTTCGGCGCGGCTCGACGATCTTGCCAACCTGCCGGCAGCACGGCTCTCGATCCTGCTGATCGCCGCCGGCGCACTGATCCACCGTGGCACGCGCGCCGCCAAGGATGCGTTGACGGCAGCCCTTCGTGATCACGGCCTGCACCGCTCGCCGAATTCCGGCTGGCCGGAAGCGGCGATGGCAGGGGCGCTCGATCTGCAGCTTGCCGGCCCGCGCATCTATGGCGGCGTCAAGGTCAGCGAGCCGATGATCAATGGTCCGGGTCGCGCCGTTGCGCGAAGCGAAGATATCGATGCCGGCATCGCCGTGTTCTATGGCGCCTGCACGGTAATGACCGTTTTTGTTCTTGCCGTCGCGATGATTTGATCGTTTCGGCGGCTCCCGTCTTGCGAAATCGAGCTTCGCATTAAGACTTTGCTTTCCATATGTATTAAGATTGCTTCATACTCGGCCGGTTATTCTCTTCGGACGTTTGGTTCCACCGGTAAGTGTTTGTCATCCCGGAGAGAGAAGCATGCGGAATGCGTTTTTGACTGTGCTCGTTGCCGCATTGATGCAGTTTTCCGTTCAGCCGGCGAACGCCGCCAATCTCATTGCCAATATCAGCCTGTCGTCGCAGACCATGACCGTCAAACAGAACGGCATCGTCATGTACCGCTGGAAGGTGTCTACCGCCCGCAGGGGCTATGTCACGCCGCGCGGCAGCTGGAGGGCCAAATGGCTCTCACGCTACCATCGCTCGAGCAAATACGACGACGCGCCCATGCCCTATGCGGTGTTCTTCAATGGCGGTTACGCCATTCATGCCACCTATGACATCAAGCGCCTCGGCCGCCCGGCATCGCATGGCTGCGTGCGGCTGCATCCGAACAACGCCGCCGAGTTCTTCGCGCTGACGCGCGAGCATGGGTTGAAGAACACGCGCATCGTGATCGCGCGCTGATCGGAGCTGCCCCTCATCCCCCTGCCGGGACCTTCTCCCCGCAGGCGGGGAAAAGGGACCTGTGGCGCTGTTTCCGCTTCATCATCGGCGGCCTCCTTCGGGGGGGCTAACCGCAGGCGACGTTCCCTCTCTCCGCCTGCGGGGAGAGGGGTAGGGTGAGGGGCAAATTTCGCTGCTGGGAAATTCGGTGTAACACCGCAAATCTGCGAGCGTCTTCGCAGCCACCGCTGAGCGCGGCTCAGTCGATCCCGCCGACATGCATCAGCCGCTCGAGGCTCGGCACGGTGACGTGGCGGCTGTTTTCGATGCGGATGACGTTTTCCTTGCGCAGCTTGGTGATCTGCCGGCTGACGGTTTCGATCGTCAGGCCCAGATAGTCGGCGATGTCGGCGCGCGAAAGCGGCAGGTCGAATTCGTTCGCGGTCCCCTGTTCGGGATCGATATGGGTCGCAATGATGTAGAGGAAGCTCGCCACCTTCTCCTGAGCGGTCTTGCGGCCGAGCGTCAGCATCCAGTCGCGCGCCTCGTCGAGCTCCTTCAGCGCCTGCTCGTGCAGTCGGTGTTCCAGCCCCGGCGCCTCGGAAACGAGCCGCTCAATGACATTGCGCGGGAAGGCGCAGATGTCGGTGTTGACGGCGGCTTCCGCCGTCAGCGCGCTTTCGCGGGTGAAGGGGCGGCCCATGAAATCGGGCGCGAACTGCAGGCCGACGATCTGCTGGCGTCCGTCAGCCAGAACCTTGCTGAGCTTGACGACACCGCTGATGATGTTGGCGTAGCTGTCCGTCGTCTCGCCCTGGCCGACGACCTCGCGGCCCGGCTCGATGCTGCGGCGTGTCGAGTGGCGGGAGAGGTCGAGAAGCTGATCCGGGGTGAGCGTTCCGCAAACGCCGCCATGACGGGCCTCGCAGGCTGCGCAGACGGTCGGAATGTCCGAGTTATGGATATCCTTGCGGCGATGTTCGTTCACGATCTGCAATTCTTTCTACCTGCATGTCGTTGCTCTTACAGCGCCGCGCGTCTCGTCTGACGCACAAAGGTCGCTGTAGCACTTTGAAGTGCTGCATGTTTATCCTTCAAAGGAAACATGCAGCAGGATGACCAAAGAGGATGCAGGTCGTTAAATCAAGAGTTGACAGGTGCTAATTTCGAAAGCGCGAAACAATGTCTCATGTTGAATTGCGCATTGTCAATTTTAACGTGTTAATTCGACAACTTGATCAAAATCAAAGGCACGTTTGCCCATTCGTCCTATGCCATCGTCATGACAGCGGAGAGACCGATGGAAGACGCGCTCATCCTCAAATATTCAGGCCCTGTGCCGCGCTACACCAGCTACCCCACGGCCCCGCATTTTTCCGAGGCCGTGGGCGCTGCGGACTATGAAAGCTGGCTCGATGCGATCGGCGCCGGGGAGGCGATTTCGCTTTATGCCCATGTGCCCTATTGCGACCGGCTCTGTTGGTTCTGTGCCTGCCACACCAAGCAGACGCTGCGCTATGATCCCGTTGCGACCTATCTGCATGGCCTGCATCGCGAAGTTGCAGAAATCGGGGGACGGGTGAGCCGCGAGGCCAAGGTGACGGCGCTGCATTTCGGCGGCGGCTCGCCGACGCTCGTCCGGCCGGATGACATGATCGCGCTCAAGCGCACCTTCACCGATCACTTCACCTTCGCGCCGGATTGCGAGATCAGCGTCGAGATGGATCCGAACGACCTCGATGAGGCGCGCCATGATGCGCTGGCCGTGATCGGCATGACACGGGCGAGTTTCGGCATCCAGGATTTCGATCCTGAGGTACAGAAGGCGATCAATCGCATCCAGACCTTTGAGCAGACGCGCGGTGCGATCGAGGCATCCCGGGCGAGGGGCGTGCACTCGGTCAATTGCGACGTTCTCTACGGTTTGCCCTATCAGAGCCTCCAGTCGCTGGAGCGCACGATAGAGGCGGTGCTTTCGCTTGATCCCGATCGCGTTGCGCTCTTCGGCTATGCGCATGTGCCGTGGATGAAGACGCATCAGAAGATGATCCCGGACGAGAGCCTGCCCGGCGTGGTCGAGCGTTTCGAACAGATGGCCCGTGCGGCGGAGATGCTGGTGGCGGCCGGCTACGACGCCATCGGTATCGACCATTTCGCAAAGCCCGGAGACAGCCTGGCGCATGCCAGCCGGGAGGGGCGCCTCCGCCGCAACTTCCAGGGCTATACGGACGATGCCGCGGAAACGCTTGTTGGCCTCGGCGCCTCGGCGATCGGCCAGTTTCGTCAAGGTTATGTCCAGAACATGCCGGCGACCGGTGAATATCTGCGTCATGTGGAAGGGACGGGGCTGGCCGCGGTTCGCGGCTACCGCTTCACGCCGGACGACCGGCTGAGGGCAAAAGTGATCGCCGACATCATGTGCCGTTTCGCCTTCTCCTTTGAAGAGGTCGAGCAGGCATTTCCGGTGCTGGCCGGCGCCGTGATCGAGGAAGCGCGGCTGTTTCGGGCGCGCGATGCGGATGGGTTGACGACGATCGAGAACGGCATCTTCCGCCTGACCGAGCGCGGCCGACCCTTTGCCCGTTCGGTGGCGGCTACCTTTGATGCCTATCTCGGTAACGGCCGTGGCCGGCATTCGGTGGCGGTCTGACCGATGCGCTTATCCGTACTGTGGGCATCAGAGCGCCTTGTGCGCGCGGCGCTCTGGCAACACCGGTTTCCAATTTGCAAACCGTTGCCATCTAGGCCATTGGCTTTTGCAGCGCATTTACCTATAGGATCGCCGAGACTCGACATAGAATAAAGAGGTATGCGCGTGACAGCTACATTCGACAAGGTTGCCGACATCATCGCGGAAACGAGCGAGATCGATCGCGAGACGATCACGCCGGAAAGCCACACGATCGACGATCTCGGCATCGACAGCCTGGATTTCCTCGACATCGTGTTTGCGATCGACAAGGAATTCGGCATCAAGATCCCGCTCGAGCAGTGGACGCAGGAAGTCAACGAAGGCAAGGTTTCGACCGAAGAGTACTTCGTTCTGAAGAACCTCTGCGCCAAGATCGACGAACTGGGGGCTGCCAAGGGCTGATCGGGCTTTCGCCCGAGCCTTGCCGCACCAATTCCAATGCCGCCCGTCGCGCCCTGCGCTTGACAGGCGGCATTGGCGTTTTTACTTGAGCCCGAAACGAACGGCCCGAAAACGAACAGGGTGAGCCTCAATGCTCCTTGAATACTTCCAGATGATCGATCGTGTCGAAACGGTCGATCTTTCGGCTGGCCGGCTGACGGCGCGGTCCGTGGTGCCAGAGAAGAGCCCGGTGTTCGAAGGCCATTTCCCAGGCTATCCGCTGGTTCCGGGCGTGCTTCTGATCGAGACCATGGCGCAGGCCTCCGGTTTCCTGGTGCTGGCCGCCACCAATTTTGCCGCCATGCCCTTCCTGATGTCGGTCGACGGCGCCAAGATGCGCACCTTCGTCGAGCCCTCGGCCGAACTTGAGATCGAGGCTTTCCTCGAACACGAAGGCTCGGGCTTTGCCGTCACCAAGGCGAAGATCACCTCGGCCGGCAAAAAGGTGTGCGACGCCCAGCTGAAACTGAGGACGATGCCGTTCGATCAGGTTCCGCTCGGCGATATCGTGCGCAAGCGGGCCGAGGAAGTGGGTCTGATGGCGGCTCTTTCGGCAACAGCCGGTTCGGAGAAGTAAGATGAGCAAATCCGCAAACGACGTTGTCATTACCGGCGTCGGTATCGTCACCAGCCAGGGCGTCGGCGTCGAGCCGCATCTGGCGCTGCTCACCGCCGGCACATCGCCGGCCGTGCGGGTCGAGACAGAAAAGTTCAGCCCCTATCCGGTGCATCCGCTGCCGGAAATCGACTGGTCGCAGCAGATCGCCAAGCGTGGCGACCAGCGCCAGATGGAAAACTGGCAGCGCCTCGGCGTCTTCGCCGCTGGTCTCGCGCTCGATGACGCCGGCCTCAAGGACAATCTCGAAGCCTGCGGCAGCATGGACATGATCGTTGCCGCCGGTGGCGGCGAGCGCGACATCAATGTCGACTCGCTGATCGTCGACGAAGCGCTGAAGCGCAACGATCGCGAACAGCTCCTCAACGAAAAGCTGACGACGGAACTGCGCCCGACGCTGTTCCTCGCCCAGCTTTCCAATCTGCTCGCCGGCAACATCTCGATCGTGCACAAGGTCACCGGTTCGTCGCGCACCTTCATGGGCGAGGAAGCGGCCGGCATCTCGGCGATCGAAACCGCCTTTGCCCGCATCAAGGCCGGCCAGTCGACGCACACGCTCGTCGGCGGCGCCTTTTCGGCCGAGCGTCTCGACATCATCCTCCTCATCGAAGCGATCCAGGGCCATGCGCTCGGCGACTGGCACCCGATCTGGTCGCGCAGCCAGGATAACGGCGGCGGCATGATCCTCGGTTCGGTCGGCGCCTTCCTGGTGCTGGAATCGCGCGAATATGCCGAAGCCCGCGGCGCCCGCATCTATGCCACGATCGACGCGATCGGTGGCGACCGCGGCGCGCGTGACGGCGGCAAGCTGGAAGCCCGCCTTGCTGATCTCGCCAAGCCCGCATCCGATCTCGACCCGGCCTCGACCGTCGTGTTCTCCGGTACCTCCGGCTTCCATGATCTCGTGGCGCGCGAGAAGGCGTTCCTCGAGGAAAAACTCGCAGGCGTGCCGGTGCGTGCCTATGGCGGTCTCGTCGGCCACAGCATCGAGGCGCAGTTCCCGCTGGGTCTGGCGTTGGCGGCGCTGACGCTGGGTGAGGGTGCAAAGGTACCGGCCTTCGATACGGGCGCAGAAAAGTCGATGACGGCGGCGGCAAAGGCTGCGGTGGTCACCACCGTCGGCCATTCGCGCGGCGAAGGCGTCGCCGTTCTTTCGGCGGAATAACAGGAGCGGACCATGAGCAACGCTTACAAGGACCATCTCGGCCGCCCGATCATCGCCATTACCGGCATGGGCGTCATCACCTCGCTCGGCCAGGGCGTTGAGGACAACTGGGCAGCGCTTTCGGGCGGCGTCTCGGGCATCCACAAGATCACCCGTTTCCCGACCGAGGGCCTCAACACCCGCATCTCCGGCACCGTCGATTTCATCGACATTCCCGCGAACAATGCCGTCGAGCGTTCCTATGCCATGGCGCGCGAAACGACGCTGGAAGCTTTGGCGCAGGCGGGAATTTCGGGCGATTTCAACGGCCCGCTGTTCCTGGCCGCCCCGCCGGTCGAGCCGGAATGGAGCGCGCGCTTCGAGCTTGCCGACCGTTCGCCGCCATCGGAGCGCCCGGGCGACGCCTATAACCGCTTCCTCGCCGCCATGCGCCAGAAGGCCGATCCAGTGTTCCACGAGGCCGTGCTTTTCGGCTCGATCTCTGAACGCCTGGCCGATCGCTTCGGCACGCGCGGCCTGCCGGTAACGCTGTCGACCGCCTGTGCATCGGGCGCCACCGCCATCCAGCTCGGCGTCGAGGCGATCCGCCAGGGCCGCACCGATCGTGCGCTGACGGTTGCGACCGACGGCTCGGTCAGCGCCGAGGCACTGATCCGCTTCGCGCTGCTTTCGGCACTTTCCACCCAGAACGATCCGCCGGAAAAGGCCTCCAAGCCCTTCACCAAGGACCGTGACGGCTTCGTCATTGCCGAAGGTGCGGCAACTCTCGTGCTTGAATCGCTGGAAGCCGCCGTTGCCCGCGGCGCCCGCGTCTACGGCATCCTCAAGGGCTGCGGTGAGAAGGCCGATCTCTTCCACCGCACGCGCTCCTCGCCGGACGGTGGCCCGGCGATCGCGACGATCCGCGCAGCCCTTGCCGACGCCGGCATCAATGAGGACGGTATCGGCTACATCAACGCCCATGGCACCTCGACGCCCGAGAACGACAAGATGGAATATCTGTCGATGTCGGCCGTCTTTGGCGATCGCCTGCCGTCGATCCCGGTCTCGTCCAACAAGTCGATGATCGGCCACACGCTGACGGCCGCCGGTGCGGTCGAGGCGGTGTTCTCGATCCAGACGATGCTGACCGGTACGCTGCCGCCGACGATCAACTACCAGAACCCCGATCCGGCGATCGTGCTCGACGTGGTGCCGAACGTGAAGCGCAGCCAGCAGGTGACTGCGGTGCTGTCGAACTCCTTCGGCTTCGGCGGCCAGAACGCCAGCCTTGTCATGACCGCCGAGCCGGCCTAAGCCGGAAACTCAAGAGCTGCAGCGCCTTTCTCGCGCCCCGTCGGGCGCGCGGCGCTGCAAAATCCAAGACGCAAACATGCCGCCAAGGCAGAGGAAGAACCATGCGCGCCCTGCAACTGCTCGATGACCGCAAGCTCGAAATCACCGACATTCCGGAACCGGAAGCGCCCGGCCCGGGCGAGGTGACCCTGCGCGTCAAGGCGGTTGCGCTCAACCATATCGACGTCTGGGGCTGGCGCGGCATGGCCTTTGCCAAGCGCAAGATGCCGCTCGTCATCGGCGCGGAAGCATCCGGCGTGGTCGACGCGATCGGTCCGGGCGTTTCGAGCGTGCTTCCGGGCCAGCTCGTATCGATCTATGGCGCGCGTACCTGTGGCCTCTGCCGTCCGTGCAAGGAAGGCCGCGACAATCTCTGCGAACATGTCGGCGGCGTGCACGGCTTCCATCTCGACGGCTTCGCGCAGGAAAAGATCAACCTGCCGGCGCGCCTGCTGGTCCCGGCGCCTCCGGGTGTCGATGCCGTCGCTGCAGCGCTTGCTCCGGTCACCTTCGGTACCGTCGAGCACATGCTGTTCGACAATGCCAAGCTTGAGCCGGGTGAAACCATCCTCGTCCATGCCGGCGGCTCCGGCATCGGCTCGGCGGCGATCCAGCTTGCCAAGAAGATCGGCTGCACGGTGATCACCACCGTCGGTTCCGACGACAAGATCGAGAAGGCCAAGGCGCTCGGCGCCGATCACGTCATCAACTACCGCACCGATCGCTTTGAAGGCGTGGTGCGCAAGCTCACCAAGAAGAAGGGCGTCGACGTCGTGTTCGAACACGTCGGCAAGGACACCTGGGCGGGCTCGATGCTCTGCATGAAGCGCGGCGGCCGTCTGGTCACCTGCGGTTCCACCTCGGGCGTTTCCACCGACATGAACCTGATGATGCTGTTCCAGCAGCAGCTGAAGCTGCTCGGCTCCTTCGGCTGCCGCATGGAGAACATGGCGAACGCCATGCAGAAGATGGCCCGCGGCCTGGTGCATCCGGTCATCGACACTGAAATCAGCCTCGATCAGATCGACCGGGCGCTGGAGCGCATGGAATCGCGCCAGATCTTCGGCAAGATCATCCTGAAGATGGATTGATCGACGTGCGCATGCTGATCACACGGCTGGTGCTGGCGGCGGATCGTACCCGCCAGTGGCTGATCGCGCAGTTCGTTTTCCTGCTGCTGACGATCCTGAAGATGTTTCCGGCCGATGCCGCGATCCGCTTCATGGATCGTGCCCTGCGGTTCATCGGGCCGAAGACCAGCCGGCAGAAGCTGACGCTCACCAACCTGCGCAACGCTTTTCCTGAGAAAAGCGAGGCGGAGATCAACGCGATCGCGCTTGAGAGCTGGGGCAACATGGGCCGCATGGCGGCCGAATACGTGTTCCTCGACCGTCTGTTCGATTTCGACCCCGAGCGCACGACGCCCGGCCGTGTCGAGGTGTCGGGCATCCCGTTGTTCCTCGAGCTTCGCGACAATCCGCGCCCCTTCATCGTCTTCACCGCGCACAGCGGCAATTTCGAGATGCTGCCGGTCGCCGGCTCCGCCTTCGGCCTCGACGTGACCGTGCTGTTCCGGCCGCCGAACAACCCTTACGTGGCGGAAAAAGTGTTCAAGTTCCGCGAGGAGCGCATGGGCAATCTGGTGCCGTCACACGCCGGCTCGTCCTTCGCACTCGCCCGCCAGCTCGAACGGGGCCTGGGCGTCGGCGTTCTCGTCGACCAGAAGTTCCGCAAGGGGCTGAAGACCAAGTTTTTCGGCCAGGACGTGCAGACCAATCCGCTGCTGGCCAAGCTCGTCCGCCAGTTCAACTGCGAAGTCTATCCGGCCCGCTGCATAAGGCTGCCGGGCGGCCGTTTCCGGCTGGAGCTGGAACCGGCGATCGCCATTCCCCGCAAGGCCGACGGCAATGTCGACGTCACCGCCACGGCGCAGGTGCTGAACGACAAGGTGGAAAGCTGGGTGCGCGAGTATCCGGGCCAGTGGCTCTGGTATCACGACCGCTGGCACATCAAGCGCTACCTCAAGGACTGATTCCCCTCCGCACGAACGATCGCGCTTGAGCTTGCTTCCGGGCAGCCTTGAGAATTCGGCGCGTTCCGATTTCGGTTCGGCGAGCATCACCTTCGTGGTCCGTCCGCGGCAGCGCATGCCCTTCGTCCCGAAATTGCTTCAAAAGGTTAAGTTTTCTTTCTGCTGTTGAACGCTAACGCAATGAGTGTAAACTCAACGTTGTCTCGCGAGGGGAAGATTGCAAGCGCTTTGGGTGGCCGGAGCGGTGTGGTTTTACACGGAAAGGGTGGGGAAGCGTCAAAAACGAAATCAGTGTCTGCAGCATCAACGCCTGTCTTGAAGTGCATCGAAGCGGCTCTGCCGTGGGGGAATTGGGGTTTCGAATTGAACGCACTGATTGAGCTGTTCTGGTTCAAGTATTCGCAGCTGCAGTATGCCGTACGTACGGCAGACGAGCATTTGATCGGCATTCTGGATCGCGAATTGGATCCGATCCTCAGATCCGTCTACGACGAGAAGGCGGTGAGCGTCGAAGATGCCCGACTTCAGTTCCAGTTCCTGATCGACATCCTGCGCGTCGAAGCCGATGACATCTCCTGCGTGCTCCGGCACTCGCAATTGCTACAGTCGCTGATCAACCGCTATTTTGCGGCGACGGGCGCGGAGAAATTCGCCGACCTCCAGCTCGAGCGGCTGCCGGCCCAGCCGAGCAAGGGCAGGGCGGATGAAGGCCTGCTCAACGAGGCGATCCTCGACAGCTTTCCGGATCGGATCGCGGTGATCACGCCCGACTACCGCTACCTCTACACGAACCCGCGCAATGCCGACCATCTGGAGAGCCGCCCGATGGATCTGATCGGCCGGCACATCGTCGAGTTCATCGGCATCCAGCGCTTCGAGCAGCGGGTGAAATCCTATCTCGATCGTTGTTTTGCGGGCGAGGTGGTCGACTATACCTTCGCCAAGACCGTCGATGCGCGCACGGTCGTCGTGCGTTGCCGGCTGACGCCATGCATGTCCAGCTCCGGCAAGCTCATCGGCGCGATCCTCGTGATCCAGGAACATGCCGACCGCCGCCGCGCGATCGCGGCCTGACACGTCATTGCCGGCGCTACCAATCAAGAGAGAGTGAGGACCCCAAAGACCCGGCCGGGGATCGCGACGTCGAACCCGCGGGCGAACTGAACAAACTATGGTGTCTTGGTCATGGGCGGATGCTTCCACATGCCATTGAGCGCCTCGTCTTTCGGCCAATAGAGCCGCATCGCGACGAAGAAGGGACCCTCGGGCGCCGGCAGCCAATTCGGCTCCTTGTCCTTGCCCGGCGACTCGTTCTGAACGTAGAAGGTGTAGCCGCCGTCGGCATCCTTCACGAATTGCGGGAGCATCGGCTTGTTAAGCAAATAGCGGTTGATCGGATTGGCAACGAGCAGGCTCGCCGGCAGATCATACATCGTCAGCGACCAGAAGGCGTTGACCGGCGGCATCTTATCGGCGGCGAAATGGACGGTGTAGCGGTTGGCGCCGTCGAGCTTCTGCCCTTCGACGTCAGTGGCGTAGACCGGATACATCGCCTCCTGCTTCGAATTGCCGTAAATGCCGAGAACGGCCGCCGCCATGCGGTAGAGATAATTGTTCTTCAGGTATTCGCGCGTGCCGAAGAGGTCGCCCGAGGTCACCGTTCCGGCGTCGATCTGCTTCTTCAAGCCCTCAAGATCGGCCCAGGCGTCGGCCATACCTTGCTCGATGGCGGTCTTGATGTCCGGCGAGAGCGCCGCAACGTCTATGGTCTTGCCTGCACCAACCCCGATCTTGGCAGAACGCGCCATCAACTCGGTCTCGGATGGATTAGTCGGGCAGAACTGCAGGACGAAATTCAGGATGTTGAAGAACTCCAGCGACTTCTTCTCTTCGTCCGGCGAAAGCGGCTTGGTGAAGTCGATTGCGGGAGCGGCCGCAGGCGCCGCCCCGCCGAGAAACGCCGAAAGCGGCTCTGCCTTGTAGCGATCCTGGATCTTCTTCACATTGTCTAAGTCGTCGGGGTTGAATAGCTGCGTGCGATAGGCCCCGAGAACGAGATCGGTCTCGGCGCGAAACACCTTCTTGATGCCCGCAGGCGTCTCGCCTTTCCAGCCCGGGCCGGCGACCAGGAAGCTGCCGCCGTCGTTGCCGGTCGTGCGGCTGCCGGCATAGTCGAAGTTGAACGTATAAGCGTCGATGAGCTGGATGCTGAAGTACCGGTCCTTCTCGATCACTGGTACGGTGAGGACCATCGGCTCCGCACGCAGGTCCATGCCGATCATCGAATAGGGCGTGTCGGAGTTGGGCGTCTGGATCGCCGTATCGGCGGGGGTGTAGACGCGGGGGATGTTCTTGAGGTGGTTCCACGGCGCCTTGTATTCCGGGTTCTTGTCGTCGACGAAATAGGCGTATTGGATGCGGTAGCTGTCCACCATCGGGAAGCCGTAGATATAGGCTTCCTTGGCGATCTTTCGTGCCTCGTCAGGCGTGATTTCGCTCTGGGCGGCCGCAGTGCCTGGGAAGCGCAATGACGGCATCAGGGCGATCCCGCCGACAAAAGCTCTTCGTGTGATCGTTGTCATGGGCATCGCCTTCCTCGGTTGGCGCATGACGTTCTGCATCGTTCATCAGCGCCGTGTGGACCTGTGAATTCGCAGGAGAGATGAGTAGGTGAGTGAAATTTTATACAGGTATGTAACGTGCGCCACCGCACATCACCAGAATGATTGGGGCCGCGTTGCTCCCAAACTCGATCCAGTTTCGCGTATAGCACGAATGGCGCTGCGCTTACAGCCGCGAACAATCCTACCTTGCCGCGTGCCGACCGCCCCGTCTGCCGGTTCACCCAACCGGCGAGGTGATGCTGCGCAAACATTCCTGTTCGAAGCCGACGTGTCGCCTGAGGCTGGTGAAAAAGCCGCGCAGCATATAACCGGCGGTTTCGGCATTGACCGTTTGGTCGGCGGCGCCGAGGCGTTCCAGCATTTCCGTCAGTTCTTCGGCGAAGCACTCGTCTTCGCAGTGCTCGTATTTCAGCCGCTCCAGCGTCGCGCCGAGCGTCGGGTCGCCGCGGAAGGTGCGCTCGATCCACGGGAAGACCAGGCTTTCCTCGCCGGAATGCATTTCGCGGATCATCGGTCCGAGCACCTTGGCGGCGTAGACGCATTTCTGCCGATCGATTTCTGCAGGCAGGCTGTCGGCGATCTCCTCGAGACAGTTGCAGAGCGCAAGCTGCTCCTCATGCGCGCGGGCGAGCCATGCGAAAGGCTCGGCCACCGGGACGGCGCGGGGAGGCGGTTCCAGCCGGCTCCGGATTCGTCCCTCTTCAAAAGTCTTTTTCATCGGCTTCAAACGCCAGCTCCCACGGCGCTCCCTGTTATTTGCCGAGGATGATCCAATCGAGGTGGTGCAGCCTTGATCTGAATCAAGGCCAGGATGCCCCGATTCTGACACTTTCCGGCCAGCTGCGGTGGCGCGCCTCGTTCTGGGGCGTGTCGTCGCGTGCGATCGGACCAAGTTGGGGACCCAACCATGAAATACACATTCGAGATGATCCTGCTCGGGGTCGGTGCTTTCCTGGCGCTCGTCGGCGCCGGGTTTGCGCAGGACCGGCACTTTGAAGCCCATATGTGGGTGCTGTTCTTCGTGCTCCTCGCCGGCACTGTCATGCTGATGCGACGCATCGAGTTCAGCCCGGTTTCCGCCGGCAGGGCGCCACCACCACCGCCGCAGTCGGAATATTTCGACGAGGTGGTCAAGTATGGCGTGATCGCCACCGTGTTCTGGGGCGTCGTCGGCTTTCTCGTGGGCGTCGTGGTTGCGCTCCAGCTTGCCTTTCCCGACCTCAACATCGAGCCCTGGTTCAACTTCGGCCGCATGCGGCCGCTGCACACTTCGGCTGTCATTTTCGCCTTCGGCGGCAACGCGCTGATCGCGACGTCCTTCTACATCGTCCAGCGTACCAGCCGCGCGCGCCTTTTCGGCGGCAATCTCGGCTGGTTCGTGTTCTGGGGCTACCAGCTCTTCATCATCATGGCGGCCACCGGCTACCTGCTCGGCATCACCCAGTCGAAGGAATATGCGGAGCCGGAATGGTATGTCGACCTGTGGCTGACGATCGTCTGGGTCGCCTATCTCATCGCCTTCCTCGGCACGCTTCTGACGCGCAAGGAGCCGCATATCTATGTGGCCAACTGGTTCTACCTCGCCTTCATCGTCACGATCGCGATGCTGCACATCGTCAACAACCTGGCGGTGCCGGTCTCCTTCCTCGGCTCGAAGAGCTACTCGGCCTTTGCCGGCGTGCAGGATGCGCTGACGCAGTGGTGGTACGGGCATAACGCCGTCGGCTTCTTCCTGACGGCCGGCTTCCTCGGCATGATGTATTACTTCATCCCCAAGCAGGCCAATCGCCCGGTCTATTCCTACCGCCTGTCGATCATCCATTTCTGGTCGCTGATCTTCATGTACATCTGGGCGGGTCCGCACCACCTGCACTATACGGCGCTGCCCGACTGGGCGCAGACGCTCGGCATGGTCTTCTCGGTCATGCTGTGGATGCCCTCCTGGGGCGGCATGATCAACGGCCTGATGACGCTTTCGGGCGCCTGGGACAAGATCCGTACCGACCCGATCATCCGCATGATGGTGATGGCGGTTGCCTTCTACGGCATGGCGACCTTCGAAGGTCCGATGATGTCGATCAAGACGGTCAACTCGCTCAGCCACTACACCGACTGGACGATCGGCCACGTGCATTCGGGTGCGCTCGGCTGGAACGGCCTCATCACCTTCGGCGCGATCTACTATCTGACGCCCAAGCTATGGAACCGCGAGCGGCTCTATAGCGTGCGCATGGTCAACTGGCACTTCTGGCTCGCCACGCTCGGCATCGTCGTCTACGCGGCGGTCATGTGGGTCGCCGGCATCCAGCAGGGCCTGATGTGGCGCGAGTACGACGACCAGGGCTTCCTCGTCTATTCCTTCGCGGAATCGGTCGCGGCCATGGTTCCCTACTACGTGCTGCGTGCTCTTGGCGGCGCACTGTTCCTCGCCGGGGCTCTGCTCATGGCCTTCAACGTAACAATGACCATCCTCGGCCGCGTGCGTGACGAAGCTCCGATCTTCGGTGCTGCTCAGCCCGCGCTGAAAGCTGCGGAATAGGAGGGCATAGACCATGTCCATTCTCGACAAACACGCGACCCTTGAACGCAACGCCACCCTGCTGCTCGTCGGCTCGCTGCTCGTCGTCTCCATCGGCGGCATCGTGGAAATCGCGCCGCTCTTCTATCTCGAAAACACCATCGAGAAGGTGGAGGGGATGAGGCCCTATTCGCCGCTGGAGCTCGCCGGTCGCGACATCTATGTGCGTGAAGGCTGCTACGTCTGTCACAGCCAGATGATCCGGCCGTTCCGCGACGAAGTGGAGCGCTACGGTCATTACTCTCTGGCGGCGGAATCCATGTACGACCATCCGTTCCAGTGGGGCTCCAAGCGCACCGGACCGGACCTCGCCCGCGTCGGCGACCGCTATTCCAACGAATGGCACGTGCAGCACATGACCGAGCCGCGCTCCGTCGTGCCGGAATCGGTCATGCCGAGCTACGCCTTCCTCAAGGAGACGACGCTCGACGTGAACAACATCGCCGCGAACCTGAAGGCCAACAAGGCGGTCGGCGTTCCCTATACGGACGAGATGATCGACAACGCGCTTGCCGACATCAAGGCGCAGGCTGATCCGAATGCCGACACCTCCGGCGTCGAGGCGCGCTATCCGAAGGCCAAGCTCGGCGACTTCGACGGCAACCAGCAGAGGCTGACGGAGATGGACGCGCTCGTCGCCTATCTGCAGATGCTTGGTACGCTGGTCGACTTCTCCACCTACGACGACACCACCGGTTATCGCTAAGGGAGACACGCACATGGAAACCTATACGGCCATGCGCCAGTTCGCCGATAGCTGGGCGCTCCTTGCCATGACGCTCTTCTTCCTGGGCGTCGTCGGCTTCATCTTCCGGCCCGGCGCCAAGAAGGCCGCCGATGATGCCGCAGCCATCCCCCTGAAGGAGGATTAATAGTATGGCGGACAAACACGTCGACGAAATCAGCGGCGTCGAGACCACCGGCCACGAGTGGGACGGTATCCGCGAACTGAACAACCCGATGCCGCGCTGGTGGGTCTATACCTTCTACGCGACCATCGTCTGGGCGGTCGGCTACATGATCGTCTATCCGGCGGTGCCGCTTCTGACGGACGCGACCAAGGGTGTGCTCGGCTATTCGAGCCGCGCCGAGGTGAGCGCGGAACTCGCAAGCGCCAAGGCGGCCCAGGCCGGCAATCTCGAAAAGATCGCCTCGAGCTCGATCGAGCAGATCATTGCCGATCCGCAGCTGCAGCAGTTCGCCGTTTCCGGCGGCGCATCGGCCTTCAAGGTCAACTGCGCCCAGTGCCATGGCTCGGGTGCTGCGGGTTCCGCCGGCTTCCCGAACCTCAACGACGACGACTGGCTCTGGGGCGGCAAGCCCGAGGAGATCTACCAGACGATCGCTCACGGCATTCGCTACACTGGCGATGGCGAGACCCGCGTTTCGGAAATGCCGTCCTTTGCCGAAATCCTGCAGCCGGAAGAGATCAAGCAGACGGCGGCCTACGTCGTCAGCCTTACCGGCACGCCGTCGGACGTCTCGATGGTCGAGCCGGGCAAGGCACTGTTCGAAGCCAATTGCGCCTCCTGTCATGGTGCCGATGCCAAGGGCAACCGCGAGTTCGGCGCGCCTGATCTCGCCGACGCACTGTGGCTCAACGGCGAGGGCGAGCAGGCGATCGTCGCCCAGATGAAGGCACCCAAGCACGGCGTCATGCCCGCCTGGCTGCCGCGCCTCGGCGACACCACGGTCAAGCAGCTTGCGGTGTTCGTGCATTCGCTGGGCGGGGGCGAGTAGGCTATCGTCTGTGGTTGGTGGGCGGGCTGCCCCTCAACCGCCTGCC
Source organism: Ensifer sp. 22521 (assembly GCF_052044795.1). NCBI lineage: Bacteria > Pseudomonadati > Pseudomonadota > Alphaproteobacteria > Hyphomicrobiales > Rhizobiaceae > Ensifer > Ensifer sp. 22521. Next base: position 8,148 of record NZ_JBQENM010000019.1, on the reverse strand, counting down.
GGCACCTTCTCCCCGCAGGCGGGGAGAAGGGAAACGCGGCGCCAGCATCGCCAATCTCGAGCGTTGAGGCTTGGCGACAGAGAGCGAGCCAAGCGTTTCTCTCCCCGCGTGTGGGGAGAGATGTCCGGCAGGACAGTGAGGGGCGATCCTAAAGTCGTAAAGTGGGGATGGGTGTCCACAGGATATGGATGGCGCCTTAATCACCTCCTTCATTCCTGTGCTCGTCACAGGAATCCAGCAGCGCCGCGTCGGCGGCGCGGGAGACCCCTTGCAGTCTGCAAATCAGGCGTCCCGGCTCTGCTCCTCCCGCCGTGCCGACGCACGGCTGCTGGATCTCTGTGACAAGCACAGAGATGAGGGTGGAGATGGCTGCGGTCGCTCAGCCTGCCGAAGGGGCAGCCCTCGTTCCCGTGCTGGTCTGGGGCGTCGACTGCCCTTACTGCGCCGACCAAACCGCCAGCTCGTATCCGTCAGGGTCGGCGAAATGGAAGCGGCGGCCGCCGGGGAAGGTGAAGATCGGCTTGACGATCTTGCCGCCGGCCTTTTCGACGCGGGCCAGCATGTCCTCGAGGTTGTCGGCATAGAGGATGATCAGCGGCCCACCGCTGCCGACGGGACCCGTGGTGGTGAAACCGCCGGTCAGACGGCCGTCCTGGAATTCGCAATATTCCGGGCCGTAGTCGGTGAAGGTCCAGCCGAAGGCGCTGCCGTAGAAGGCCTTGGCGGCAGCGATGTCGGAGACGTTGAACTCGACATAGTCGATGCGGCTGTCGTTGCCCTTGTTGCCCATTTTCCTACCTGTCTTTTCCGGATTCCATGATTGATTTCAAAGTGGCGAGATCCTTTGCCACCCAACCGGCGTCGCCGGCAAATTGTTCAGCGCTCATGCCCGGCTGACGCAGCAGCGTGAACATCACCTCCGCCCCGTCGCCGTTCGGCACGACGCGCAGCGCGTTATGAACCTCGGTACCGTCCGCGAGCGTGACGAGATGATCGACGACTCCGAAGTCGTTGGCGGGGGCGAAGCGCACACGGGCCTCGCCGAGCGGTCCCGGCGCCAGCCAGTCCTCGCCGTCGCGCGTCAGGCCCGACGATAGGCCGGACGCCCAGCGCGGCATGTTCTCGGGCTTGGCCATGAAGGCATAGACCTCGCGCCAGTCGCGGGCGATGGTGGTGTGGATGATCTTTGCTTCAAGTGTTGCCATGCTTGGTTCTCCTGAGTGAGGACGTAGCACGGGCGGCCCCGCCGGTCTTGAACGAAACGGCCAGTCAGGCCGCTTGCCGATGGGCGGAAAGCTGGCGGCGGATTTCCGCCGGTGAAAGCGACGTCAGTTCCCTGGCTTCGCGCGAAAGATGCGCCTGGTCGGCATAGCCGGCATCAAGAGCGAGGATGCCGAGGCGTACGGATGGCTCGCCGCGGCATGCCCCAAGGAATCGTTGCAGACGCAGGATGCGATCGAGGGTCTTGGCGCCATAGCCGAAATGTTCGTGGCAGCGGCGCAGCGTCCGCTCGCTGGTGCCGGTGGCGGCGGCCAATGCGCTGATGGGGTTGTCGGACGAATCGCGCCGTTGCGTGAGATGGGCGAGCGCGGCTGCGACATCGCCGGGCGGCGGGGAGACGGCCGGTGAGCGCTCTAGCACTGCTGCCGCCATGATATCGGCGCGGATGGCATCCGGCGCGTCCTGAAGCTTGGCATCAAGTTCGCGCGCGGCTTTGCCCCAGAAGGCATCGAGCGGGACGATTTGACCGGTGATTTCCGAAAGCGATGTGCGCAGAAACGACGCGGCGACGCCCGGGCGGAAGCGCAGGCCGATGACCTTGGCGCCCGGCGCGATCACGGGAAAGGCAGCGGTCCGATCAGGGCCGGCAACGACGAGACCGCGATTGGACCAGAGGATGTCGACGCAGCCGTCGGGGACGACCGCGATCGGCGCGGGCGGTCCCTCCGGCATCTGGTGGCTCCACAGGCATTCGACATGCCCGGCGAGAGCGTGAGGCGCGGCACGCTCGCAATAGGTGCCGCGCTGTTTGGCCAGCGTCAGGGGCTCGAGGGAGCCGTGCATGCTTTCTCCTTCGCGACTGTCCTGCCTTGCCTTCAGCATAGCCGATATAGGGAAACATGCAGCAATTCAAAGTACTACGGCGACCTTTGCGCGTCTCATAAGGCGCGTGGCGTTGTGGTGCAGATGGGCTCGAGCGCAAGGCCCTTGGCGTCCTTCCGCACCAAAGGTCGTTGCCGACCGCTGCGGTTCCGATGGCTCGGACGTTTCGCCGCATGGCGCGGCCTTAGGCCGCAAACTTGACACAGATCAACGTTTTCGGCGGTCAGATCGGGCAAGACATGGCTCAATACGCGATATCCGGGATGTCCCACTTATGAACTCTCAATCCGCCGCCAACGCCGCATCCGTCGAACGTCACGAGGCCGAACCGGTCAATGCGGCGCATGTGCGCAAGCCGCTCTACGAAAAGCGCAAGAAGATCTTCCCGAAACGCGCCGAGGGCAGCTTCCGCCGCTTCAAGTGGCTGGTGATGCTGGTGACGCTCGGCATCTACTATCTGACGCCGTGGATCCGCTGGGATCGCGGCGAACATGCGCCAGATCAGGCGGTGCTGGTCGATCTCGCCGCCCGTCGCTTCTATTTCTTCTTCATCGAAATCTGGCCGCAGGAATTCTTCTTCGTGGCCGGCCTGCTGGTCATGGCAGGCTTCGGCCTGTTCCTGGTGACGTCTGCCGTCGGGCGCGCCTGGTGCGGCGATACCTGTCCGCAGACGGTGTGGGTCGATCTCTTCCTGGTGGTGGAGCGCTACATCGAAGGCGACCGCAACGCCCGCATGAAACTCGACGCCGGCCCCTGGACGGTCGCCAAGATCGTCAAGCGCGTGTCGAAGCACTCGATCTGGATCCTGATCGGTATTGCCACCGGCGGCGCGTGGATCTTCTATTTTGCCGATGCGCCGACGCTTCTGAAAAGCTTCGTTTCGCTGGAAGCACCAACCGTCGCCTACATGACCGTCGGTATCCTGACCGCCACCACCTATGTCTTCGGCGGGCTGATGCGCGAGCAGGTCTGCACCTATATGTGCCCCTGGCCGCGCATCCAGGCGGCGATGCTCGATGAGAATTCGCTGGTCGTCACCTATAACGACTGGCGCGGCGAGCCGCGCTCGCGCCACCAGAAGAAGGCGGTGGCAGCCGGGGAGGCCGTCGGCGATTGCGTCGATTGCAACGCCTGCGTCGTCGTCTGTCCGATGGGCATCGACATCCGTGACGGCCAGCAGCTCGAATGCATCACCTGCGCGCTCTGCATCGACGCCTGCAACGGCGTCATGGACAAGGTCGGCCGCGAGCGCGGACTGATCTCCTATGCGACGCTGAACGACTATGCCTCCAACATGGCGCTTGCCACCAATGGCGGCACGACGGCGATCGACCCGAGCCGGATTCGCAACGCGGATGGCGCCTTCTCCGACAAGGTCCGCCATTTCAACTGGAAGATCGTCTTCCGTCCGCGCGTGCTCGTCTATCTCGGTGTCTGGACGCTCGTCGGCATCGGGCTGCTCTATGCGCTCTTGTCGCGCGACCGGCTGGAGATCAACGTGCTGCACGACCGCAACCCGCAATTCGTCGTCGAATCCGACGGTTCGGTGCGCAACGGCTACATGGTCAAGCTCTTGAACATGATCCCCGAACAACGCACCATCACGCTCGCGATCGACGGTATGTCTTCGGCGACGATGCGCATCGCCGGCCAGGCGGCGGGCGACGGCCGCACCTTTGCGATCGGCGTCGATCCGGACAAGGTCACCGCCGTGAAAGTGTTCGTGACGCTGCCGAAGGACAAGCTTGGCGAAGCGGCTGACGGTTTCAGCCTGATCGTCGAGGATCCGTCGAGCCACGAGCGCGACGTCTACAAGGCCAACTTCAACAGCCCTGGAGCGGCGAAATGATCACCAAACAGGCAAAGGCACCGCGGCCCTTCACCGGCTGGCATATGCTGGGCGTCATGGTGCTGTTCTTCGGCACGATCATCACCGTCAATCTGATCATGGCCTGGAATGCCAGCCATAGCTGGAGCGGGCTGGTGGTGCAGAACACTTATGTCGCCAGCCAGCAGTTCAACGGCAAGGTGAAGGAGGCGAAGGCCTTCGCCGCCAGCGGGCTCGAAGGCAAGCTCAGTGTCGAACAGGAAGCGCTGCGCTACACGCTAACGCGACAGGGCAAGCCGGAACTGACCGCGGACAAGGTGGTCGCGGTCCTGAAGCGCCCGGTCGAGGAGCATGAGGATGTGACGGTCGAGATGGCGCATCAGGGCGAGGGCGTGTTCGTTGCTGCCGCGACGCTGAAGCGCGGCCAGTGGATCGCCGATATCACCGCGACCAAGGGCGACACGGTCGTCTATCGCCAGGCCATCCGCTTCATGGCGCCGGGAGCAGCGCAATGAGCTGCTGCGCTCCTGGAACCGAAATGGCTCTGGAGATCGACAGGGCCGGGCAGGGACTGCCCACATCGGAAGAGCTCTGGCTGACGAGCCGGTCGCTCGGCGGCGGGTTGCGCCAGACGGACCTCAGCGTACCCGGCGTGCATTGCGGCGCCTGCATCGCGACACTTGAGGGCGCCTTGAAAGCGCGGCCCGAGGTTGAGCGGGCGCGCGTCAACCTTTCGTCGCGGCGGGTGGCGATCGTCTGGAAGGAAGAGGTCGATGACGCCCGCACCGATCCGCGGGAACTGGCGCGCACCATCCGCGCGCGGGGCTACGAGACCCATCTCTTCGCGCCGGGCGAGGAAGACGGCGATCAGACGCTGAAGCAGCTGGTGCGCGCCGTCGCCGTTGCGGGCTTTGCCTCGGCCAATATCATGCTGCTCTCCGTCTCCGTCTGGTCGGGCGCGGAGGCGGCCACGCGCGATCTCTTCCACTGGATCTCGGCGCTGATTGCCGCGCCGACGCTGATCTATTCCGGGCGCTTCTTCTACGCGTCCGCCTGGAATGCGCTGAAGCACGGCCGCACCAACATGGACGTGCCGATCGCGCTTGCGATCACGCTCTCCTTCTCGATCTCGCTCTACGAGACGATTACCCACGGCACCCATGCCTGGTTCGACGGCACGGTGATGCTTCTCTTCTTCCTGCTGATCGGCCGCACGCTCGATCATATGATGCGCGGGCGTGCGCGTTCTGCGATCAGCAGCTTGGCCAGGCTGTCGCCGCGCGGCGCGATGGTGCTCGATGCCGACGGCGGGCGCGAATATCGTCCGGTCGACGAGATCAAGCCGGGCGAAAAGCTGGCGATCGCCGCCGGCGAACGCATCCCGGTCGATGGTCGCATTCTCATCGGCGCCAGTGACCTCGATCGCTCGATCGTCAATGGCGAGAGCGCGCCGGTGCCGGTCAAGGCAGGCGACAGCGTCGAGGCGGGCACGCTGAACCTCACCGGACCGGTGACGATCGAGGCGACCGCTGCGGCGCGCGACTCGCTGCTTGCCGAGATCATGGGCCTGATGGAGGCCGCCGAAGGGGGCAGGGCACGCTATCGCCGTATCGCCGACCGGGCGGCGCAATATTACTCGCCCGCGGTGCACCTCCTGGCGCTTTTGAGCTTCATCGGCTGGATGTTCGTCAATGGCGACTTCCACCATGCGATGCTGGTTGCGGTCGCGGTATTGATCATCACCTGCCCCTGCGCGCTAGGGCTGGCGGTGCCGGTCGTGCAGGTGATTGCCGCCGGACGGCTGTTCCAGAATGGCGTCATGGTCAAGGACGGCTCGGCCATGGAGCGGCTGGCCGAAATCGATACGGTGCTGCTCGACAAGACGGGCACGCTGACGGTGGGCGAGCCGCGGCTCGTCAATGGCCAGGATATTCAGGCATCGGTACTGGCCACAGCGGCGGGGCTGGCTGCTCATTCGCGCCATCCGCTGGCCATGGCCATTCACGATGCTGCAAAGCTTGCCCCTGTCATTGCCGGCGAGATCCGCGAGATTCCCGGTGCCGGGATCGAGGCCCGCACGGAAGCGGGCACCTACCGGCTCGGCAGCCGCGCTTTTGCCTGTGGCGACGCCGGCGAGGCGAGCGGCCAATCCGAGACGATCCTGTCGCTCGACGGCCGCGAACTTGGCTGCTTCCGCTTCGAGGATCGGCTCAGGCCCTACGCCCGTGAAAGCATCGAGGAGCTTGGCCGGCTCGGCCTGTCGACCGGCATTCTCTCCGGTGACCGCGAACCTGTCGTGGCGGCGCTTGCCCGCCGGGTCGGCATCGACAGATTCAAGGCTGAGCTGACGCCGCGTGGCAAGGTGGACGAATGTGCGCTTGCGGCCGAAGGGGGCCGCCGCGTGCTGATGGTCGGCGATGGCATCAACGACGCTCCGGCGCTTCGCGCTGCCCATGTCTCGATGGCCCCGGCAACGGCCGCGGACGTCGGGCGCCAGGCGGCGGATTTCGTCTTCCTGCACCAGGGGCTGAACGCTGTGCCGATGGCGATCGACACATCGCGCCGGGCCGGGCGGCTGATCCGCCAGAACTTCGCGCTGGCGATCGGTTACAACGTGATTGCCGTTCCGATCGCGATCCTCGGCTATGCGACGCCGCTGATCGCAGCGGTTGCCATGTCGACCTCGTCGGTGATCGTCGTTGCCAACGCCTTGCGTCTGCGTGCTGCCACCGGCAATGTTGCCGAGGAGGCGCGCGACGGCCAAGCGCCTGCCGCCCTTCGTCCAGTCGGGAATGCCTCATGAACACGCTGATCTATCTCATTCCCATCGCGTTGTTTCTCGGCGGCATCGGTCTCGTCGCCTTCCTCTGGGCGCTGAAGAGCGGCCAGTACGAAGACCTCGAAGGCGCGTCCTGGCGGGTGCTCGACGACGGCGACGGCAAGCCCGAAAAGAAGTGATTTTGTCAGGAATCGCTTGTCGTTAATCGATTTGAATGCCAAAACATCCTCCGCCGTCGCTTCTCGCGCCAGGGCCTTTGACAGAGCCCGCCGCGAGAGGGCGAAGTTCAATTCGAAGGGCCGGCACCGACGCGCTTATCCCGATCGCGCCCGGCACTTCTGTCCAATGGAGGCAATCACGTGTCACAGGCGGAAATCGGCCTAATCGGTCTCGGCGTCATGGGCTCGAACCTGGCGCTCAACATCGCTGAAAAGGGCAACAAGATCGCGGTGTTCAACCGCACCGTCGAGGCGACGCACAAGTTCTACGCGGAAGCCGGTGAACTCAAGGGCCAGATTGTGCCCTGCGACACCATTGAAGAGTTTGTTGCCGCCATCCGTCCGCCGCGCCCGATCATCATCATGATCAAGGCCGGCGAGCCGGTCGATCAGCAGATGAAGATCCTCGAGCCCTACCTTTCCAAGGGCGACATCATGATCGACGCCGGCAACGCCAACTTCCGCGACACGATGCGCCGCTTCGAGGCGCTGAAGGACAGTGGCCTGACCTTCATCGGCATGGGGGTTTCCGGCGGTGAGGAGGGCGCGCGCCACGGCCCGTCGATCATGGTCGGCGGCAAGGAGGAGTCCTGGAAGCGCGTCGAGAGCGTTTTGACCTCGATCGCTGCCAAGTATGACAACGACCCTTGCGTTGCCTGGCTCGGCGAAAACGGCGCCGGCCATTTCGTCAAGACCATCCACAACGGCATCGAATATGCCGACATGCAGATGATCGCCGAAATCTACGGCATCCTGCGCGACGGCCTGAAGATGTCGGCGACCGAGATTGGCGACGTCTTCGGCACCTGGAACAAGGGCCGCCTCAACTCCTACCTGATCGAGATCACCGAGAAGGTGCTGAAGGCCGCTGATCCTCTGACCGGCAAGCCGATCGTCGATTTGATCCTCGACAAGGCCGGCCAGAAGGGCACCGGCAAGTGGTCGGTGATCGAAGCGCAGAACATGGGCGTGCCGGCAACCGGCATTGAGGCGGCGGTTGCGGCGCGCAGCACCTCCTCGATGAAGGACGAACGCGAAGCGGCCGAAAAGATCCTCGGGCTGCCTGAGGTCGGCGACTTCAAGGTGGCCGACAAGGCAGCCTTCATCAGGGATCTCGAAAGCGCGCTGCTGGCCGCCAAGATCGGCGCCTATGCGCAAGGCTTCGCGGTGATGTCGGCGGCATCAAAGGAGTTCAACTGGAACCTGCCGATGCCGACCAT
>NZ_JBQENM010000018.1:0-134503 GCF_052044795.1 Ensifer sp. 22521 | reverse complement strand
CTGGCGATTTCGCCAGCCGAGTGTTTTGCCTGGTTTTGGGCTGTCGCTCGGGATCACGCTGAGTTGGCTGGTGCTGATCGTGTTGATCCCGCTGTCGGGACTGGTGTGGCGGGCAAGCGGGCTCGGCTGGGCCAAGTTCTTTGAGCTGGCGCTCGATCCGCGCACGCTCAATGCCTTGAAGATCTCGTTCGGCACGGCGTTTCTCGCCGCCGTCATCAACCTCGTCTTCGGCGTCATCCTCGCCTGGGTGCTGGTGCGCTATCGGTTCCCCGGCAAACGGGTGATCGATGCCATGGTCGACCTGCCGTTCGCGCTGCCGACGGCGGTCGCCGGCATTGCCTTGACGACGCTTTATGCCGGCAACGGCTGGATCGGCCAGTTCATCGAGCCGCTCGGCCTGAAGATCGCCTTTACGCCGTCCGGCATCGTCGTCGCGCTGATCTTCGTCGGCCTGCCGTTTGTCGTCAGGACCGTGCAGCCGATCATGGAGGAGATCGACAAGGAGGTGGAAGAAGCCGCAGCCACCCTTGGCGCCAGCCGCTTCCAGACGATCAGCCGGGTGCTGCTGCCGGGGCTGTTGCCGGCCGGCTTGACCGGCTTTGCCCTCGCCTTTGCCCGCGGCGTCGGCGAATACGGCTCGGTGATCTTCATCGCCGGCAACCTGCCTTATGTCTCCGAGATCGCGCCGCTTCTGATCGTCATCAGGCTCGAAGAGTTCAACTACGCCGCCGCCACCGCCATTGCCGCGGTGATGCTGGCGATCTCCTTCGCCATGCTGCTCCTCATCAACTCGATCCAGGCCTGGAGCCGGCGGAGATATGTCTATGTCGCATGATCTGACCGCCAATCCTCTGCCCGCATCCGGCCCACAGCCCGCCCTGCCGGCGCTGGCCGCCGCCACCTCCGAAAGCCGCTTTGCCCGGCTGACCCTGACGATCACCGCCCTTGTCTTCGTCGCGCTGTTTTTGCTGTTGCCGCTTGCCGCCGTCTTCACCGAGGCGCTGCGCAAGGGGGTGGGTGAATTCGTTGCCGCGCTTGGCGACACCGAGACCTTCTCGGCCATCCGCCTGACGCTGATCGTCGCCGTCATCGCCGTGCCGCTCAACCTCGTCTTCGGGGTTGCCGCCGCCTGGGCGATCGCCAAGTTCGAGTTCAAGGGCAAGGCGTTCCTGACGACGCTGATCGACCTGCCGTTCTCGGTCTCGCCGGTCATTTCCGGCCTCGTCTTCGTGCTTCTGTTCGGCTCGCACAGCCTGATCGGTCCCTGGCTGCAGAGCCACGGCATCCAGATCCTGTTTGCCGTGCCCGGGCTGGTGCTCGCCACCGTCTTCGTCACCTTCCCCTTCGTCGCCCGCGAGCTGATCCCGCTGATGCAGGAACAGGGCTCCAGCGACGAGGAGGCGGCACTGTCCTTGGGGGCATCGGGCTGGCAGACCTTCTGGTTCGTGACGCTGCCCAACATCAAATGGGGGCTGCTTTACGGCGTGCTTTTGTGCAACGCCCGCGCCATGGGCGAGTTCGGCGCCGTCTCGGTCGTCTCCGGCCATATCCGCGGCGAGACCAACACCATGCCGTTGCAGGTCGAAATCCTCTATAATGAATACAACTTCGTCGCCGCCTTCGCGGTGGCGGCGTTGCTGGCGCTTCTGGCGCTGATCACCCTGATTTTGAAGACGGCGCTGGAGATCCGCTACAGCGCCGAGATCGCCGCCAGCCGCAGGCATTGAAAGGTCAAACGCTATGGACGTGCGCGTTCACAACATCCGCAAGGAATTCGGCCGCTTCCCGGCGCTCGACGACGTCTCGCTCGATATCCGCTCCGGCGAGCTGATCGCGCTGCTTGGCCCCTCCGGCTCCGGCAAGACGACCTTGCTGCGTCTCGTCGCCGGGCTCGAAAGCCCGACCGGCGGCACGATCTTCTTCGGTGACGAGGACGCCTCGCAAAAGACCGTGCAGCAGCGCAACATCGGCTTCGTCTTCCAGCACTATGCCCTCTTCCGCCACATGACCGTGCTCGACAACGTCGCCTTCGGCCTCAAGGTGCGCCCGTCGGGCCGAAGGCCGCCGGCCGCCGAAATCCGCAAGCGGGCCCTCGACCTGCTCGACCTGGTGCAGCTCTCCGGTCTCGACAAACGCTATCCGGCCCAGCTCTCCGGCGGCCAGCGCCAGCGCGTGGCGCTCGCCCGCGCCATGGCGGTCGAGCCGAACGTGCTGCTGCTCGACGAGCCGTTCGGCGCGCTCGACGCCCAGGTGCGAAAAGAACTGCGCAAGTGGCTGCGCGAGATCCATGACCGCACCGGCCACACGACGATCTTCGTCACCCACGACCAGGAGGAGGCGCTGGAACTGGCAGACCGCGTCGTCGTCATGAGCAAGGGCGCGATCGAACAGGTCGGCACCCCCGACGAGATCTACGACCATCCGGTCTCGCCCTTCGTCTTCGGCTTCATCGGCCAGTCGAACGCGCTCGCCGTCACGCTCCAGAACGGCGAGATCTGGTTCGAGGACCGGCCGATCGGGCTCAGGGCCCCGGCCGAGCCGGACGGGCCTGCCAACCTGCACTTCCGCCCGCACGACATCGAGCTGATCGACGGCTGCGGCGGCTGTCTTGCCGGCCTCGTCACCGCCAGCCGCCGCGTTGCCGGCACCCGCCATCTCGAACTCGATCTTGGCCGCAACCATCCGCATGTCGAGATCGAACTGTCGCCCGAACGCGCCGCCGCCGGCGACCACAGCCGCATCGCCTTCCGGCCGACAAAGTGGAAACTCTTCAGAGACAACAGAGAGCAGGCCGCAACGACCGCACCGGCAAGGGCCGAGCAGCAAGAAGCCGAGGAGAGCGCCGAAACGGAAGCCTTCGAGCTTGCCCGGACGGGCACCTGATCTCACCGGCCACCCGCCGACGAAGCGCGCTTGAGCTTCGTCGGCCGATTTCGGTTTGCTTCGATATGCGCTAAGCAGGGACGCCCGCGGCAAACCATTGCCGCGGAAACGGGAGAAGCGCATGACGATCGTCGACGACCTGAAACAAGCCCTCGGTGACATCGTCCTGACCGGAACCGAGATTGGCGAACGCCACCGCAGCGACGCCAGCCTGACCGGCCGCGAACTCCCGAAGGCCGTTATCCGACCGACAAGCAGCGAAGAGATCGCCGCAGTCCTCCGCCTCTGCAACGAGAACGGCCAGGCAGTTGTAGTCCAGGGCGGCCTGACCGGGCTTGCCGGCGGCGCCAATGCCAGCAGCGACGCGGTGGTGATTTCGCTCGAACGTTTCACCGGTATCGAGGAGATCGACCCGCAGGCCGGGACCATGACAGTGCGCGCCGGCACGCCGCTCGAGGTGGCGCAGCGCGCTGCAGAAGAGGCCGGCTTCCTGTTGCCGATCGATCTTGGTGCCCGCGGCTCCTGCCAGATCGGCGGCAATCTCGCCACCAATGCCGGCGGCATCCGTGTGCTGCGCTATGGCGTGACGCGCGACAACGTGCTCGGCCTCGAAGTCGTGCTGGCCGATGGGACTGTCATCTCGTCGCTCAACAAGATGATCAAGAACAACACCGGCTACGATCTCCGGCAGTATTTCATCGGCTCCGAGGGAACGCTCGGCGTGATCACCCACGCGGTCCTCCGTCTGCGGCCGCTGCCAGCCGGCCGGCTAACGGCGCTCTGTGCCCTCGACAGCTTTGATAATGTGGTTGCCTTCCTCACATATTGCCAGCGCCGCCTGCCGGGGCTCTCAGCCTTCGAGGCCATGTGGCAGAACTATTTCCGCTTCAACGCCGAGGCCGAAAAGCAGAAGCTTTTTGATGAAATTCCGCCTTTCGCCGTGATCGTCGAACAGGATCTCCTGGGTGACGACAGCGAGCGCGGTGCGTTCGAAGCCTTTCTCGGCGAAGCGCTCGAAGCCGGCATCATCAGCGACGCGCTGATTGCCCAATCGGAGAAGGAAAGCCGCTCGTTCTGGAACATCCGCGAGGGCCACGCGATGGACCAACTCTTGCCCGCGCTGATCAACCTCGATGTCAGCCTGCCGATCGGCAATATCGGCCGCTTCGCCGCGGAATGCGGCAAGGCGCTTTCCGCGCGTTTCCCGGCCGCCCACGTCTCCTTCTTCGGCCATGTCGCCGACAGCAACCTGCACATCGCCTTCTCGCAATCGGACAGTGACGCGGAAACGCCGCACATTGTCGACGGCATCGTCTATGAGATCGTACGACGTTACAAAGGTTCGATATCGGCCGAACACGGCATCGGCACGTTGAAGCGCGATTTTCTCCACCATTCGCGCAGCCCCGCCGAGCTCGAACTCATGCGGCGGATCAAGCACGCGCTCGATCCGAACGGCATCCTCAATCCCGGCAAGGTGCTCTGAAGCAACTCCAGGAAAAGTGTGAAGCGGTTTTCCGTCCGGAGTTGCGCCTTTCAGAGAGGCGGCTTCAGAGCCAGGAAGCCGGTGTCTTCGGCAGACGCCCCTCGGGACCGATGACCTTCAGCTCGGGGCCTTCACCTTCGTTCCAGCGCCAGAGCGCGACGCAGGTGCCGCCGGGCGACATGAACGACGGATAAATCAGGCCAGCGAAGCCTTGGGCGCTGAGCTCCGCCTGCAGGCGGTGCGTCTCCGGCACACGGCCGCAATCGAGCGCGTCGCGCCATTCGCAACGGTGGATATCCGCAGTGACACCGAACACGGCCAGTTCATCCGCCGTTGTCACGTCCGCGAGCCGCGCATAGCGCAGCTCGAGCTGCGCGATCAGCGCCGGGTGCTGGACGAAACCTTGATTGTATTCCGCCCAGGCGGTCGAAAGTTCGCGGGCCGCATAGATTGTCGGCACATCCAGGGGATTCCAGCGTCCGCCAAAGCGCGAAGCGCCCTCACCGGAGAGCGGCGCATGTGCCCAGCGCGGGACATAGGCGTGCCACAGCCGCACCGACTCGCCTCCCGCCATCAGGCGTAGACACCGGAACGCACGGCCTCGAGATAGGCGAGTACCTTGTCGGCCTTGCCTTCGCCGACAAGGTCATAGGCCGTCTTGCCGGCCCAGCCGGGGATCGGCTGGTGCTTGAACCAGATCACGGCGCGGCTGTCGTCCCCCGCCATCTCGCCGGCCATGGCGAGGATGCGTACGACGTTGCTCAACGCCGCATCGACCTTACGGGCGCTGGATTTCGCCGTCAGCGTGTTGCGCGCGACACCGATCAGCTTTGCCAGTTCCGCAAGCGTCACGCCGAGGCGATCGGCGACCAGCCTCGCGGAGAGGAAGGACGAGTGGCTCTCGCCGTAGTGGGCGGCGGAGACATTGAGCCCGGCAGCAGTCATGGCACGATCCGATCTTATTTTGATCATCTGGCGATCAAAGTAAGCTCAAAAGACGCCCATTTCAAGGAAGCCCTTGTGGCCCGCCACGAACCTCTGAACTGGGTATCACCGAAAATCAACGAGTTAGCTCGATCTGCGCCATATCCATTTGGACGCGACGCCACATACCTCTGAACAAACGGGCCTCAAGCGCCACATCCCGTTGAACGCCCCAGCAAGCCGCTGTTTTTGCGAGATGATTCCGGCGGCAAAGATTGGATGAGATGGCTGGTGCGGGGCTTTCTTCTGCCGTCAGCTCATTGCGCGCGGGATCGCCGGTGTCATCCGAAACTGCGGCTTGAACGGAGGTCGCCGCACCGGCTTGCGCCACCCTTCAATTCCGATGACCATATGATGAGGAGTTCGAGTTAAACGAAGAAGTGCCCGCAAAATGAACGATCGTGGATTTGCTAAAGGCACGCTTCTTCAGGCATGGGATCGAGCTAGGTCCGATGCCATCCTGCAGATGAACAATGTCGTCTCGGCGTCGAACGATACGCTAAAGGCTATCATCGCCCCTGATCGCGAGGCGGCCGAATGGCTTTGCAGGTGTGAGCTCCACCTGGTGTCATGACAAAGCGATGCTGAGGGCCGACATCCTGTTCTGGGGTGCTGGATTCGTTTTATCGGTTCTTCTTTTGCTTGGAACCGTCCTCGGTCAATTCTATGTCAGCTCCACACTGGCAACGCTCGCCTTGGCAGCGCGATGCGATTGTAGAACCTAGCCACCCAGTTTGCGATGCGGAGCGCGTCCTCCTTGAAGCAGGTCGGCCCATCGGGAGCGAACGAAAGCAGCTTTTCACGGGGAACGAAATGCCATTGATAGATGTCGAGAAGGCACGGGGTCGTCACATCAATTTGACGAAGCTCGACGAGGAACTTGCGAGCATTCGCGCCCTTGGCCTCACTGGATCGGGCGTATGATCAAGGCCGGGCTGCCAGAGAAGTAAGTGTCAATGCGGTCGCCCATTGTAGCCAACTTACGGGGTGCAGGCCGCCAGATATTAGCTGTCGCTAAATTGCGACAAGTCGGCCGTTAGGCCACGTAGGCTGCGACGGCTGCGACGGCTGCGACGGCTGCGACGGCTGCGATGCGCTCGATTCAGACATTTGAGCGAACTCAACTGTGCCAGACCCAACCTGTCGGTAGCCAGCGATATCCGACCCCTTCCTTCACCACACGTCCGATCCCAGAATCGGATAGTGATAGCCGCTCACCAGCAGTCGGTCGCTGACAGCACGATCCAGCAAGGCGCGGCGTGTCTTCGCGCCCTTGTCGCGGTCATGATCCCATATGATTTGCCATTCGGGCCGGTCGAATGCGATGTGGATACTTGGAACTGCATCCCCTGTGATTAGCAGTTGCTCGTCTCCGGAGCCCACAAGCAGGGAAATATGGCCCTGCGTGTGGCCGGATGTGTCCAGTGTTGTAATCCCGGTAACGACATCGGTTCCAGCCTTGATCGGACGTACCCGGTCGCCAAGCGCAGCAAATACCTTGCGGAGATTTGGTGCGTCGGGAGCCGCCCATTCCGGAAGCTTCGATGCCGCATCGGCACCAGTCCACAAATCCAGTTCAACGTCTGACAAGACAACTTCCGCCTTCGGGAACAGTTCCGTTTGCGATGCCATCCCGCCCACATGGTCGCCATGGCAATGCGTGAGGACGATTGTATCGATGGTCTCGGGGACTATCCCTGCCTCTTCCAACGACTTGGTGAGACGACCGGCGTATCGGGCCCAGCCTTTTCCGGGTCCGACGCCGGTGTCGACGAGTATTCGCTTTTCGCCCGTATCGATCAGCAGCGGGTTGGCCTGCAGCCGGAAGACGTCCATAGCTATATAATGAGCGTCAAAAGTAGGCCTTCCTCTCATGTGCATCGACATTCGTTGCGATGCTATCTGTAGGAAGAAAAAACACCCCGTCGCATAGCATAGTGATCTGGAATTCACCGAACGGAAACCGATAGAAGCCAGGCGCTTCCGAACGGGCTTCGATTTCGGCGGGCGTGGCGTTACCCGAGGGCGCACAGGCCGCGACCCTAGCCTGATCGGGATCAGGATACCGAATTTGCCCGCAGGGCGGGGCGTGGTCGGCCTCGAACCCGCATCCAACGCTGTACCGTGTCACTTTCCGGTATCGGGGTCTTATGCCAAACGACCCTTCTCTAGGAACGGCATCAGCGTTAGATTAGGCGGGCCGGTCGCTCACAACAGGAGGTAGCCATGAAATGGCTCTTTATGCTCGCGTCGGTCACGTTAGCGTTCTCAGCCCCCAGCCTCGCCGGTGAACTTACGGCGGAGGTTCCCAAGGGAGACCCCGAGTTCATAGCAAAGGCGATGTCCGCTGCCCCAGCGGATATCGGGAAGGATGCCACAATCATTCGGATAGGTGACGGCTTCAAGGTCACCACCGTCAGGACCGGAACGAACGTTTGGACTTGCGCCGTCGATACGACCGGCGAGCCGTGGTGTGCCGATTCCGCCGGGCTTGAATGGTTCAGGGCGATTTCGACGAAGGCCGAACCGCCGGACAAGACCGGCTTCGTCTACATGATGGCCGGAGACCTGGGCACCAGCAACCATGATCCTTATGCGACTAACAAATCGCATTGGGTTCAAACGGGTCCGCACGTCATGATTGTCGGGAAGGCAGCGCACGAGATGGCGGCCAGTTACCCGAGCGAGTTGGACCCCAATCCAGCGCATCCCTACGTGATGTTTCCTGGTACCAAGTATGAGCACCTGATGCTTCCTGCCGACATGGGAACAGGCCACGGCCAGTAGCAGCCTCCACCGCCGCGTCTTGGCCGGCCGCGGCGGATTTCCTCGCCCGCGCTGCTCAACCTCGGCCACTTACGGCAGCGACGGAAGAACTTGGCGACCGATGCCGCGATGGTGTTGGCGCAGAGAAGCGCAAGCTGCGGCAAGATTGCGCTTTGAGCGAGGTCCTCCCGCCTGTGGTTGGCGAAGCGTTTCGACGGCATCGTGATATCGACCAGCGGCATACCAGGCCCAGCCGAGGAACGAGTAGTGGTCGCCAGGCGGATACGGGTTGAGGCGAAAGGTGTTTCGGGCGCATTCGATGGCTTCGATCGCACGTCCCTCGAACACCTCAGATCGGCAAGCATGGCCCACCCTTCGGAATGATTGGGATTGAGGCGAAGCCCTTGCTCGAACTCGGCCACTCCTGCTTCAAATTCCCCCTCGTAGGCATGCAGACAGCCAAGAACGATATGCGCATCGGCGTTCTCCGGATCGATCTCGGCGGCTTTCTCGGCGGCGGAGCGGTGTTCCTCAACAGCTTCGCCATAGTACAGCGCATCGAAATGATGGCTCATTGCGAGCCGGGCCTGCGCCCCGGCGAAGCCCCGATCGATCTCGATGGCCCTGAGCAGGAGTGCGCGAGCCGCCCTCGTTTCCCGATTGTGTCGCGAGCGTGCGGCCGCGTTGCTCGCCTCGGACGAACTCACGCCCGTGACCCGTTCTGGACCTTTGACTCGGTCTAATCGAGCGGCAACTTTCAGGTGCCGACCGGGACACCATGGCGTCAGCCTGTCAAATGCGGTAGACTTCCCGTACGTCCACTACGTGCGCAACGCAGGGGTTGGACTGATGCCCATTTCCGAGCGAGAATTGACAGCCGCGTCCGCGGGCGGGTCAATATGCCTGCCACTCTGGTCGCACACGCAGCAATACTTGGAGTTGCTTGCCCGAATTTCGGAGAGAAACGCGCGAGACGCTCCTTGTCATGAAATGCAGGTGTGCCGGCACCCCTTCGCAAAAGACCGAAAACAGCTCTCCGGCATCGTCCCACTGGTTGCATTCATTCTTTGCATTGGGATTGCGGGGGGCGCAGCCAATGCGGGACCGTTACACGACGCCGCGCGGGAGGGCGATCTCGACGAAATCAGCCAGCTCCTGTCTCAAGGCGTCGATGTCAATAGCCGCGACGAGAGTCGCGAGACGGCCCTGATCGAAGCTGCGCTTTCCGGCCAGACCAGGATCGCCGCCGTGTTAATCGAGGCCAGCGCCGACATCGAAGCCCGCAATGACCGCGGTTTCACCGCTTTGCACGCGGCGGCGTATTCCGGAAGTGTGGAGATAGCCGCATTGTTGCTGGACCACGGGGCTGAAGTCGACGCCTTGAGCAAGCACAAGATAACGCCATTGCACGTGGCCGCGGAAGAAAACCAGGCGGCGGTGGCAGAGCTGTTGATTGCCCGTGGGGCCGAGGTCGAGGCAATCCAGGTTTACGGCTACACGCCGCTGAGCCGTGCGACGTTCATGGAAAGCACTGAGGTGATGGCTCTGCTCAAGAAACACGGTGCCAAGTGCCAACCCAAGAAGACGATAGGCGCGTCGTACGCAGCCTGCGTTGCGGTCGGCAATTGACCGCCCGCAACAACAGCGGAGGACACGACATGAAGAAAAGATGCCCCGCAATGCGAGGTCCTTGGGTACTTGCAGCTGCCACGGCCGTCTCCCTCGCCACTATGGGCTCTGGTGAGTCCTGCGCTGCCGAGGTGGTAAATACCGGGTATTTCGGCAACGTCGCCATTCTTGGCTACGATCCCGTGGCGTATTTCACCGACGGCCGTGCGACAAAGGGTTCACCGGAGTTCACAGAGAAATGGCTCGGTGCAACTTGGTACTTCGCCAGCGTGAAGCACCGCGACGCGTTTGCTTCCGAGCCGATCCGCTACGCTCCTCAGTATGGCGGCTTCTGCGCGCTGGGCACGTCAGTCGAAGAGGCATCCGCGAACATCGACCCGGAAGCCTGGCGCATCGTCGACGGTAAGCTTTACCTTTTCTCCGGAAAGGAGGGCCTGGAGGAAGACTTCGATGCTGACCCGGCGGCTGTCAAAGCGAAGGCCGACGCCAAATGGCCGGGGGTCGAGGCGAAGGAGTTCAAGGCCAGGGCGGAACACGACTGAATCAAACTGGTCATGTTGAGAAGGCGGATACCTGACGGCCAGTCCGGCATAGGTTTATCGTGCCGGGTGAGACCGATGGAGGAGCGGGATGGCAGAACCGTTGATCAATGCACCCCGAGCGCAAGCGGAATGCGCGCTCGACGTGTTCGGCGAGACAGTGATCATTCGTCGCGATCCAGCCGGCGGACTCGATGCGTCCGTGATCGAGGAGATCGTACCGCCAGGCGTGGCTGCGCCGCTGCACCGCCACAGCCGGGAGGATGAAATCTCGTATGTGATCGAAGGTACGTTTCGAATCTGGCGTGGCGATGAGGTGTTCGACGTCGGCCCTGGCGGTATCGCATTGTTACCTCGCCGTCAGGTCCACTCCTTCAGGAACATGGGTACGGTCCCCGGCCGCCTCTTGACTGTCATCCTACCCGCAGGCTTTGAACACTTCTTCGAGGTAATTGCACAGCGTCGTTTGGGAGACGAGAACCTGGACGAGATTGTGACCGTCGCGGCGGACCAGTTTGGACTCGAGATAATGGGTCTTCCGCCAACCTGAGTCGTTGCGACGGGACGGCATCACGGAGCCGCCGAGAAGTACCAGACGCTCCCGCCGTCTGGAAAGACATACTCGTCGTGTTTTTTCGCGCTTCCTCCAGGATTGCGATACACCGGGCTGCAGAATTTGCGGCCGAGCAGAACCGACGAGGATCGCGTGCACAGGAAATCGTCCTCGAGAGTGAACTTGCCGACGATTATGTTGTTATGGGCGCGCAATGCGAAATCACCGTTTGCCCCAAGCTCCATGAAGAAGTCTACGCCGTCGTACTGATGCCCGATCCAGGTCTTGTCGGTCGCCAGGGTCCCGATCGCGTCGGCATCCAGTCGGTCTTCTGACCGTCCTCGGAAATCGTAGCTCCATTCCGGGAGCTTCGCGGAGCGCAGCGCATCCAGCCGGTGGTCGAGGTCCTCTTGCCGACGATGGTGGGAATACAACACTCGCAGGTTGGCAAGGCTCTGGCCGGGCGACCTCTCGAGGATTGCTTCGACGGCTTTGTGCGCCTCTGCCATCCCACCCAGCCGCGCGTTTGCCATGGCCAGGATTTCAAGGCCGAGGTCGCTCGGTTCCTCCGGCCGGACCGTCCGCACTGCCCTGATCGCCTCCTCGTAATGATGGTTCATGTAAAGCACGAGACCGTAGTAGTCGTAGACTTGCGCCCGTGGCTTGGGGTCCAGTTCCAGCACGCGTTCCATGGCCGCCAGTGCTTCCGGGTTCTGCCCCCCATAAGTCAGGACAATCGCGAGGTTGAGTTCCGCCTCCGCGCCATTCGGATCGAGCGCCACGGCCTTCTTGACCGACGCTATGGCTTCATCGATTTCGCCGTCAAGCATTTGCAGGATGCCGAGTACGGCATAGGCTCGCGCAGATTGCGGGTTCAGTTCAAGGCCCCGCCCCGCGGCGTCATAGGCACGCTGCCGGGCGACAGCGCTCAACATCAGCGGCTGGTAGTCGAAGCCAAGGACGTCGACGATGGCTCGGGCGTAGCCTGTGTGGGCGTCGGCAAATTCCGGGTCGAGCCTGGTTGCCTTCTCATAGAGGGAGAGAGCCTCTTCGAGAGACCTGTAGTCTATGGAGTACACCTTCTGCTCGGCTCGAGTGTAGAAGTCGTAGGCTTCGAGATTTCGGGTTGACAGGCGCGCTATCTGGGTTCGCTCGCTTTCCGACAGGCGCACTGCGAGCGCGCTAACGATGCGCTCGATCACTTCATTCTGCAGCGCAAAGATATCGGTGTAATCGCGGTCATACCGTTCGGCCCAAACGTTCCTTCCTGTGGTCGCATCGATGAGCTGCACATTGATTCGAACCGCGTTTCCCGCACGCCGGACACTGCCTTCGAGGACGTAGCGGACGTTCAATTGCTCGGCGATCTGCCGGACGTCCATAGATTTGCCCTTGAACGCGAAGGCGGAATCGCGGGCGATAACAAGCAGACCGGAAATCTTCGACAGATCAGTGATGAGATCGTTCGTAAGCCCCTCGGTAAAGTAGTCCTGTCCCGTAGTGTCGCTGATTTCGCCGAACGGCAGAACCGCAATGGATGGCCGTTGCGGCGCAAACCGCCATTGCCATGCGAAGACAATCGCGGCGATCGCGATCAGCAGTGCCGCGCCCGTTGCCAAAATCAAAGCCAGTCGGCCGGGCCGACGGGTGGCGGCGACCACCTTTCCCGCCTTGGAGGGGTCGAGCAGAACGCGATAGACGCGAACCGGGTCGGCTATGTTCTTCAGGTGCTGCTCACCGAGAGCTGAGAAGCCGACATCGGCCTTGTGCACGGCGTGATCGAACGCGGTCCCGGAGACGCAAATGCCGCCGGGCTGGGCCAGAGCTTGCAGGCGCGCGGCTATGTTGACGCCGTCGCCGTAGATGTCATCGCCTTCGACAATGACGTCGCCGAGGTTGATGCCGATGCGAAACTCAATTCGCTGGGTCTCGGAGACGCCCTGATCGCGGCTGGCCATTTTCCGCTGGACCACGGCGGCACACTGGACCGCATCAACGACGCTCGCGAACTCAACAAGCGCACCATCGCCCATCAGCTTGATGATGCGACCATGGAACTCCGCTATAGCGGGGTGGACCAATTCCCGGCGGCAGGCCTTCAGCCGCTCCAGCGTGCCGCCCTCATCCTCTCCCATGAGGCGGCTATAGCCGACCACATCGGCAGCGAGTATCGCGGTGAGCCGCCTCTCCATGTCTCTGGCCACCCATTCGATGACGATCAAGCGACAGCGATGCAATACTACCACGTCGAAGGCGATGCGTGTCGTATGCGCGCGCATAGGGGCGTGAGTTGTTCGTCATGCCCACGAATCGTGTGCCTCGGGTCTCTTCGTCTCCGCCCGACTCCATTCCTTGGAATTGAGTAGGTCAGCAGGCGAGCCGTCGCTTATTCTGGCAGACCTGCCTTGATATAGCCTTCGATAAAATGCTGACGGTCGGCATCGTTGCGGAACGGCTGCGTCCATCCCCACTGCCGGGCAGAGAAGTTAGGAAACTCCGAGAGGAATTCCCTCCCCACCTTGCGCGCTTCCGCGGTACGCCGCAGTCGCGCAAGGGCGGCGGCGAGATTGCGTTTTGAGCCAGGCCCACCTGCTTGTGGATGACGGAGCGTTTCGACAGCATCCTGATACCGACCAGCGGCATACTGGGCCCAGCCGAGGAACGAGTAGTGGTCGCCTGGAGGATAGGGGTTAAGGCAAAAACTATTCTCGGCGCATTCGACGGCCTCAGTTGCGCGCCCCTCGAACACCCGGAGATCGGCAAGGTAGGCCCACCCCGCAGAGTGATTGGGATTGAGCCGAAGCCCCCGCTCGAACTCGGCCACTCCCGCTTCGAACTCGCCCTCATAGGCACGCAAGTAGCCAAGAACGATATGCGCGTCGGCGTTTTCCGGATCGATCTCAACGGCTTTCTCGGCGGCAGCACGTGCGGCAGCGCGATGCTCGTCGATAGGCTCGCCATAATATAGCGCATCGAAATGGTGGCTCATTGCGAGCCAGGCGTGCGCCCCCGCAAAGCCTGGATCGATTTCGATGGCCCTGGCCAGGAGCGGGCGAGCCGCCCTCGTTTCCCGCAGCGATTGCGTCGCGAGCGCGCGCCCCCGAACGAACAAGTCGTAGGCCTCGAGATCGGTCACCCTGCGCTTCGGAAGAGGTTTTGCCGACGGCAGGGCGTGGGTAAGAGCGTTGATCACCTTGCCGACGACTTCGTCCTGCAGGGCGAAGATATCCGCGAGGTCGCGATCCAGGCGTTCGGCCCAAAGACAGCTTGCACTGGAGGCGTCAATGAGTTGAGCGTTGATACGCACCCGTGCTGCCGCCCTCCGCACGCTTCCCTCGATGAGATAGCGAACCCCCAACTCCCTGGCGATAATGCGCAAGTCCATCGACCGATCCCTGTAGGCAAAACTCGAATGACGGGCGATTACCAGGAGGCCATCGACTTTGGAAAGATCGGTGATGAGGTCTTCCGCGAGGCCTTCGGCGAAATACTCTTGCTCAGCATCGTTGCTCAGGGTCGAAAACGGCAGTACGGCGATCGAAGCCACCTGCGGGAGCGCCGGCACGGCGTCCGGCTCGCCATCCTCCCGTCCGCCGGTAGGTCCCCAGTCCACACGGAAGACCCGAATGGGGCGGGCAATGTTCTTCAGCAGACATTCACCCTGATCAACGAAGTGCATCGGCAGCTTGCGATTGACGTGCTCGTGAACGCTGTGACTTATAAGCACGCCGCCTGGCTCGGCCAAGGCCTCCAGCCGGGCGGCGACATTGACCCCGTCTCCGAACACGTCCTCCTGATCAGCCAGGACGTCCTCGAGGTTGATACCCATGCGGAAAACCAGTCGGCGATCCTGGTCAACATCCTTGCTCCGCTCGGCTGTCGCTCGCTGGAGATCGACGGCGCAGCGCACCGCTTCGATGGCGCTCGCGAATTCCGCCAGGAACCCGTCCCCTGCCGTCTTGAAGATGCGCCCCCGGTGTGTTTCGACCGCTGGCCGGGCGACATCGCGCAGCAGTCCTTGCAGCCGCGCGTGGGTGTCCTCCTCGTCACGCTCCATCAAGCGGCTGTAGCCCGCGACATCAGCCGCAAGGATGACTGCCAGCTTCCTTTGGGGTGCGGCAGAAACCATAGTTCGTTTGTCGTCGTCCGGCATTGGAGGAGGTTACGCTGCACAAGTTCTGCCTTCAACAGAGATCACGGTTTGGGTGGCGATCAATTGGGGGCCAGAGCGACATCGTCTCCTGTGGTCGAAAAAATGGCCTCCGTCAGCCCGTTGCTGACGGAGCTGAGCTTCCAATCGGTCGGCGAGAGCCAAGTAGCGCGGGTGGTCCCGCAGGGGATCGAGGTCGCTGTCGTTTTTCATCCAGCCCGTGACCAACGCGACATACGTCTGCGATCCGGACGCCTGCCGTTCAAGGCAGTCGATGGCCTCCTCAGGCCTGCTTAGCTTCGCATAGCAACAAGCGAGGTTATAAAGCACCCTGAGATCGTCACCGGCGAGTGCAGCGGCACGGTCCGCCCACGACGTTCCACGCTCCGTCTCGCCCAAATCCGCCAGCAAGCAGCCCCCATAGCAGAGAAGATTCGGCTCGTCGGGATGCCGGGCGATCTCTCCCTCCATCAGTCTGAGGCATTCCCGCGCCGCCTCTATGGCTTCTTCATGGTGTCCAAGCGACACATGGACCGCCCGCAGCATGTCCCACGCCCGGTATTCATCCGGCTTCAACGCGATCGTTCGCTCGTAGAAACCTTGCGCCCTTTCGAACTGGCCGACCGCGTGACAGTTGCGCCCGTAAAAGAAGTTTGCCTCGAAGCACGTCGGGTCGAGAGCGAGAGCACGCTCGAATTCGGCCTCCGCCTCACCGTGAAGGGCCCTGGCGAACATCGCGATGCCGCGCGATGTATGGGCATCGCAGAGACCCGGATCAAGCTCCAATGCCCGGTCGGCGTTGGCGATAACGTTTTCATAGGTTGCGGTCGGATCATTGGCGAGCAGGAGGTAGGAATCACAATCGGCCAATCCCGCATAGGCCCGCGCATAGTGCGGATCGAGCTCGATCGCCTTGGCGAACAGATGCCGGGCTTCCTGTATGTTCCTGGCCTCGTGTCCACGGTTGAAGAACGACCGTCCCATCAGAAAGGCTTGATATGCCTCCGGATTGTCGGTTCCACGCTTGGTGATGGCCACAAGCTCCTTCGCCAGGAGTCGCACCAAGAGCGCGTCGACAATGTTCTTCGAGATTTCGTCCTGCAGCGCGAAGATATCCTCAAGGTCGCTGTCGTACCGCTCCGCCCACACGTGCCGACCATCCGCTCCATTGATGAGCTGAGCCGCGATGCGCACGCTGTTTCCGGCTCTGCGCACGCTACCTTCCAGCACATAGCCGACGCCGAGCTCCCGTCCCACCTGCTTCACGTCTACCCGCGCCCCTTGTAAACGAAGCTCGAATTCCGGGCGACGACGCTGAGCGCTGACACTTTCGAGAGGTCTGTGATGATGTCTTCAGTGATGCCGTCGCTGAAGTATTCCTGCTCCGGGTCGCCGCTCATGTTGGTGAACGGCAGGACTGCGATCGACGCGCCTTCGCCATTCGTGGCGGTTGCCGCCGAAGCGGGCCAGCTACGGGGCGTGTCGCGCCATGGATGTCCGAGACGCGCCATATAGACCCGTATCGGCCGCTCGAGGTTCTTCACGCTATGTTCACCGAAATCCTCGAAGTCGACAGCCAACTCACTGCCGATGTGCTCGCGCACGATGCCGGAGATCGCGACGCCGCCTTTCCGGCCTTCCCGAACGCTCCTTCATCCGGCGCTTCACCAAGGCCGCAGGCATGACTCCCCTCGACTATGTGCACGCGCTGCGTCTCGAGGAGGCCAAGCAGATGCTGGAGACCACCGATCTGCCGATCGACGCCGTCACCAACGACGTTGGCTACGAGGATGCGAGCTTCTTCGGCCGTCTGTTCCGCCGTGAGACCAGCCTGACACCTGGGCAGTATCGCCTACGATTTGGCTCCTTGCGCAGAACGCTGCAGGACAAAAACGGAGACATGCGTCGGAGCGGTTCCACGTGCCCGTCGCCTCATCTTTGAGATACGTCTTGCTGCATTCCTCGATCCAACACGCCGCAGTCTCCATGTCCATGTGCCATTCCAGGTGGCGATCGTCAGTTGACGGGATGACGCATCCGCGGCTGTGCGAACGCTGTCGGTTCGGCTGGCCCCCTGTCGCCTGGGTGCGGATTTGGCGCATACTGGCCACGGAAGCAATATGCTGCGGGGGCGCACTGTGGATCGGAAGCTGGCTGCCATCCTTTCGGCTCATGTTGTCGGTTTCAGCCGCCTGACGGCGCTGGACGAAGAGGGTACGATTCGGGTGACGAGTGCCGCGAGAAGATCGCGATCCGGTTTTGCGACTGACTTCACGCCAAACGGATATACAGCAGGCTATCTGATGACCATTTCCATGTACCGCGTAGCCTCTTCCAAGCCCGTCGGTGCTGGTTCGAACGGTTCGCACTCCAGGAAGCCGAACCTGCGGTAGAGAGCGATGGCATCCGTCATGAAGGAAATGGTCACGAGACGCACTCTTCGGAATTCCGACCGGCCGATAGCATCAAGCGCGGTTGCAAGGAGCCTGCTTCCTGCGCCTTCCCCCCTTGCCTCCGGACGCACGAAGAGCTTGACGATCTCCGCAACATCTCCGTGACCCGCATGGCCGACGCAACCTAAGGCGACAGACCCCGCCCGTGCGAGATACATGCCAGTCCTCGGCAACGTGCACTTTTCTAACAAGCTCGCGGCATCGTCAGAATAGTAGGCAGAAATCACGTCTCCCGACGGAAGACCGCGCGCATCGCATTGTTCAACGTCCCATTGGCCCATATCCGCGATCAGCGCGAGCTTCACAGAAGTCAGCAAGCGTCCGAGCCTTTATGACGACAACCATGGCACACCAACGGATGTTAGGTCAGAGATGTTAGGGGCTGGGGGCACCCCTGATATAATAAGGACCGACGACCGAGCCATTCTCTTCGGCTACAAATCTTTACCGAGCCAATAGTTGAGCGCTGCATCCCTACTCAAATTGCGGTCAAGTGCGTAGGTCTCTCCCACCCTTATGACGGGGCCAATGATCCGCCAAATGGCATTTTGATCCAGATCGGACGCTCGTCGGATTTCCATCCCGCAAATATAACGGTGAATGAATACTTCTGGCAACGCCCTGGCGGCAGCACGTGGCCGCATAGCGTCTAAAGGGGACTTCAAGAGAGTTTGCTTTCTACAGGACGGATGCGAGTAAGAACTCTACCAAGAGCCTTTTGCAGCGCCGCGGTCCCACCGAAACCGCGGAAGTCCTCGAGTACCTGTTCGTTCAAGCCGCCCTTGGTCGAATGATCGCCGACGAGTTCGTCAAAGCTCGTGTCGGGTCTTGAACGGACGGCATGGTCGAGGCCTGAAAACAACTGACGGAGGTAGGCGTCGCCAGCGGCCCTCGGAAGACCTTGGCTCTCCAGCCAGGTCGACGTCGCGTCTAGGATGCCGAAATAGGTGCCCATCATGGAGCCCGCCACCGCGAGAAGATCGAACTCACATTTGTTTTCAACTTGGACCGCCGTTCCGAGCGCCGAGAAGACGGCATTTGAAACCTCGTCGGGCGGGTGGATCGCGGTCGCGCCCTGGAGATCGGCGACGAACGGAAGCGGAATAGCCTGGCTCAGCCGAACTGGCTGATCGATCCACGCCAGCAGTCGATCGAGTGGCGTGGCCGCGACAAAGCTGATGACATGGTGGCTCGGCCGAAATCGGAGCGCGCGGACAACCTCCTCGGCAATCTGCGGCCTCACTGCCAAGAATACGAGATCGGATCGGTCGAGAACGTCCTGGTTGCCCAAAGCGATCGACACGTTCTGGTTCGCCGCTGCGAGGCGGGTGGCGACGCTTTCGCTACGAGGTGACAGCACGATCGGGGTGTCGCGAAACCCGGTCTTGCCAAGCCCGGTGACGACGGCCGCCGTGATCGTGCCCGTCCCGACGAACCCGATTGTCATCCGCTTCGGATCGATCTCCATTGGCACCCCCTATGCACCTGCTTGCGCCCCGTGATCTCGACGAGGGAACCGCACAGTCGAACTTACTTCGTCGTGCGTGGCTCGCGAATGTTTCGTTTGGCATTTCGATATTCACGTCAAACTGCGTGTGCGACGTAGGCGTAGTAGACAGACGAGCCGAAAAACACCCCTTGGGCGCTCGTGTCGAGGATTTCGCCGACCCACGCCGTTGTTTCGGCTTCGCTCAGAATGCCGGCCTTCGGTGCCAACTTCGCGAAGGACTCAACGGCGCTCTTCCAATAGTCGGCGGTGCCGACTTCGGTGACGATCGTCGGCATGACAGCGTCCACGGCAAATCCGGCGTCCTTGAGCAACCGTGGCATCTGGCGAAGGATGCGCGGGTTGGTCACCAGTGATGCGATGATCGCGTCATCCATTCGCCTCGATCGCTCCGTGTCGGCGAGCTCAAACGTCAACGACGCGAAGTCTCCGTCGAAGATGGCGACGACTCCGTCGGGACGCAGCACCCGGCGCATCTCCACGAGGACTTTGGCGGGATCATCAAGATGGCTGAACAGCGTGTGGGCAATGACGGCGTCGAACGAGGCGGCCCCGAGTCCAAGCGCATGCGAGTCGCCACACGCGAAGCGCACGCGCCCGCCCAGCTTCTCGGAGTCGGCGAAACGGCGGGCCGCCCGGACGAGATAGTCGCTGCGGTCGATTCCGAGAACCGTTCCTTCAAACTCTGGGCGAGCCGCGATGGCCCGCGCCGCTATACCCGTGCCGCAACCGAGGTCGAGCACGGTCGACCTGCGGTCAATCTCCATGCGATCGAGATAGTCGGAGAGCGGCTTGGCGAAATAGGGATGATGTCCGCGCACTTCCAGCCGGGCGATCATGACCTCGAGAGTGGCCTCGTCGAGTTTGTCTGTAATCCGGAATGGGTCGAGCGCTGCGGGCATCGTGGTCACGGCTCCGAAGCCGCTCGCATCTTTTGAAACTCCACTCGGGAAACCACTTCCTCGCCGGTCAAAGGGTCTATGCCCGGTGCGTCGCTGATCACTAACCTGTCGCCGCTGATCGGCCGGATCAGGTCGGATAGCCCCCAAGCCGGATTCCAGCTTGCGTCAACGTGATGGATGACCCTGCCGTTTTCGACGGTATACGAGCCGCTATAGGCCAGCATGGAATCGAACAGGGCGACCTTTTCATCGCCCGTGGACCTGGGCCCCTTCGGTACCGGCCGCCCACGACGGACGACCAATGCCATCACGCGGCCGTCCGCTTGATAAGAGAGAAATCCCGTAGGCTCCGGACCCATGGCGTCGGTTACCTCGCCGGAGGCAACGACTTTCCGTGTCCATGAGAGCATTCGCCAGGTTCCGAGCAATGCGGATGCATTTGGCATGCTGTCCCCCCTCCAAACGGCCCCCGCAGGATCACCCACAATACCATGGGCGTGGGCGTACACACCACCGAGAAGAGTATACCGTGCCTTTTTCCTGCCGAGGGCGCAGCCCGTAACGAGCATGGGATAGCAGCGCGCTTTTCCTGCATTCATTCGTTGAGATTGGGGATGCTGCTGGTCTGCGGGCGCAGAAACGAATGACGCCTTTCTCGTTAGGGTTGATCGAACTTCCGTGTTACCGTCGTATCCTCGCTGCGCGTCCGTTGGCCATCAAAGCATATCAAGGAGAAGGCAGATGGCGGCGGGAACACACCGCCAGCAGGTCTGCCTCAGGTCTGACTGGACGTTGATCCGAGGCCGTCGCGCTTCGATTCCTATGATGCCGTCTTGTTGAGAGGATGTGTCATGGCGGGGATACTTGACGTGGTTGTCGTAGGAGCGGGCTCGGCCGGGCTTGGGGTCAGCTATTTCCTCAAGCAGCAAGGTCGCGATCATCAGGTGCTTGAACGGGGCCGCATCGGAGAAACGTGGCGGACCCAACGCTGGGATTCCTTCCGTCTGAACTCGCCGAACATCCGCTCGCTGCTGCCCGGTGATGCCCCTGACGTTCCTGATCCTTGGGGTGCCAGCACGCAGCATCAATTCGTCGCCTATCTCGAGAGCTATGTCGAGCGGCATCGTTTGCCGGTGATAACTGGCGCTCCGGTAGGAGAACTGTCCACGGATGACGGACTCTTTCTCGTGACGACGCCACCCGGTGTACTTCGGGCCCGCAACGTCGTAATCGCGAGCGGTAGCCTGAACTGTCCGAAACGTCCGCCTGCGTCGGCGGACCTGCCGGCAGCGCTTCGCCAGCTCGATTCGTCGGCCTATCGCAGTGCCGCCGAGCTGGAACATGGTGCTGTTCTGGTAGTCGGCAGCGGTCAATCGGGCGGCCAGATTGCCGAGGACCTGGCACTCGCGGGACGCTCGGTCTTTCTGGCGACGAGCCGAGTCGGCCGTCTGGTCCGCTATTATCGCGGCGGCGACATCTTCAATTGGATGACCCTGTCCGGCTATTTCGACGTACCGCGCAGGGAAATCGTCCTGCCTTCGGGGAAGCTGCCGCCGCGAGGCTTGCTTGGTGCCACCCACACCATCAGCCTGCAATCGCTGAGCGCCCAGGGGGTCGTGTTGCTCGGCCGCTTCCTGGGCATGAGGAATGGCAGCCTGGTATTCGGCGACAACCTGGATGAGCACATGCGCTTTGCTGACGAGAGCTCAGCCAACGTCAAGCGCGTTATTGACGCTTACATCGGGCGCGCCGGGCTGAACGCGCCGCCAGCCGAGGATGACCCTGCCGAGGTGATCGCCCCACGCCTCGCCGATCCACCGATCCGCTCAATCGAATTGGCGACGAGCGGCATAGCGTCGGTAATCTGGTGCACAGGCTTCAGAGGCAATTTCCGGTGGATCAAAATCCCGCGTACCATCGACGACGACGGCCAGCCTGTTCACGAGGACGGGATCGGATTCGTTCCCGGACTGTATTTTTCGGGCCTCGATTTTGCCTCGACACGGAAATCGGGAATTATACCGGGGATTGCTGAGGAAGCAGCACGTCTGGTGAACCATCTCGCCGGGAGATCGGCTAGTTAAATTCGATTGGTTAACACCTGCATGGGCAGCGCTGTTACAGGGCACGTGTGAAGGGGTGGCCCCTCTTCGGAACGCCGTGTTCGAGTTTCAGCACTCCGGCGGGACCGACTGAACCTCTCTCAAATAGCGCTCGATGGGTGCGAGCCCCTCAATGCCAGGCATATTTCTCACGGCCTCGTCCGGCCCGCAAAACGGGTAAGGCAGGCTAGTAATCCAGCTCATAATCCTGTCGAGCTCTTTTGCCGGAAGGATTTCCATCTCATCGCTGGTGATGATCAGCTTTTCGACCAGGCACCGCGCGTCGGACGAGAAATACCAGTCATAGCGGCCGCTCCCCACCCGGATCGCACCGTTGTTCTTGGCCGACATGCCG
The DNA here is from genome assembly GCF_052044795.1 of Ensifer sp. 22521. Classification (NCBI taxonomy): domain Bacteria; kingdom Pseudomonadati; phylum Pseudomonadota; class Alphaproteobacteria; order Hyphomicrobiales; family Rhizobiaceae; genus Ensifer; species Ensifer sp. 22521. Next base: position 112,194 of record NZ_JBQENM010000018.1, on the reverse strand, counting down.
ACCAGCCAATGGCAGGGAAAGTGCCGTCGATTGGCCTCCGTTGGCCGCGCCAGGCAGAAGCTATAGACATTCTCGCAGTCATTCGCGAAGCGACGACTGAGGATTTCTTCGATCGCGGCCAGTCCATTGGCCGAACTTGGAAAGGAAATGGCCTCGGTCTTCACGACCATTTCTAGCTGGACATCGTCAGCAAAGACGCGGCGCATCAGGAACGGACGGTTCCCGTCCTTGGCACAAAAATAGGTGCTGACGGCTTCATAGGGACTTGGCATGGGTCTCTCTCCCTGTTCCAAATCTAGTCCCATTACTTGCTTCCCGCCAGAGCGCCTGGGTTCGTCGATTGCGCCATATGCTTGAGACGGGTCGCCTGCATATAGGTTCATCAAACGAGGCGCTCAACTGTGCAAGGAGAAAGCGGCAATGGAGCAAGTGCCGCAAACGCTGATTTTATATTAGTAGAATTAGATATTATAAAATAGATTAAGATGCCTTTCGGTAGGCCGTTACGGGCGTTCGAGAAAAATATGCTAACCCGTCAACAAATGCTTGAAGGTATGCGCTTAGCTTCCGGCAAGCGCATTGCGCTTTGTATAGTAATCACACTTGTGAACACCAATTTTTTTCTCAATGCAGAGCCGCGGGCTGGCTCTTCTGTGCTAACCGCTAAGCTGAGATTGGTTTGTGGTCGATCAGATGTCGTCTGGAACTACATTGTAAGTGTAATGGGTGAAAAGAAAGCTATCGTGAACAACAGCGGAAGTGGCAAGCAGGGCGAAACGATCCGTCACCTCTTGCTGTACCGCGACAAAAGCTGGGTCCTTATTTACGACTTTTTTCGACGGGGGCGTCCAAGTGAGGAAGATCAGGCCTGCATCGTTGCCAGCGGCACCCAAGAAACCGCCTACGAAGCGACCGACCTCCTCGTCGATAGCCTTCCTCAAGATTGGATGGGTGAGAGGGTAAAAGACGTTCCTCCTCCGCAGCTTGATCGAATACCTCACTAAGATGGAACACTCGTCCGATGTCGCTTCAACTTTGTGGCACTTGCTCCATAATGCCGGGAGAAAGCAACGGACTGGTCCCCCGAGTCCAGACGTACATGGCGACGGTCACTTGAAGAGCCGGGAGCATGATCAAGGTGGCCTAGACCTCGACGACAAGCCGCGGGTCGAAGGCAGTCCCCTCTCCAGGATATCCGCGCGGGTTGGCGATCACCCTGCTCTCACTGACTCGGTAATCGACTTTATTATGGACGTGACCATGCACCCACAATGCAGGCTGCCCTTCGACGATCAGGTCCTCCAGATCGGAGGCGTAGCAGGCAGATTGGAACTCCGGTGGAATTGATCTGGACGACGGAAGTCGTTCATCCCACTCTGGGCGGCCGCCATCGCGAGTTCAGGATCGCCCCCGTTGAGGCGGAAGTCGGTCCACAGGGTTGCCCCAACAAACCTGACGTCTCCGATATCCACGGCCTCGTTTTCGAGAAAGTGGATGCGAGGATGGCGATTACGGAGCAACCGCGCTTCGCGGATGCTCTCCTGCACGGAGGCTCCATAGTATTCATGGTTCCCTGCCGTCAACACGACAGGCATCGAGGAAGTGATGTTGGCTGCCAACCATTCGATGCTCGGGACGATGCCGCGGGTCAAAAGATCGCCGGCGCAGACCAGGACATCGGCGTCAGGAGGCGGCCGCTGAACGAAGGGTTGGCCGAACTCCAGATGCAAATCGGAAATGATCCAGAGTCTCACGCTTCGGTACCTTTCTGAGGTCGAAGCGTCGTCTGAACGTGATCCGACCCCGAAAGCCGGACGACTCCTGCGATTTCACGACACGTCTGCTGGTTTTGATCTCTTAATGCCATTCCTGACCTCGATACGATAACTGCCGCCTCCGCTTGCGCGGTTGAACGTCAAAGAACTCGTATCGGAAACAGGACAGCCTTGATCATGGCGAGAACATTTAGAGAACGCACATTCTCCCGTCAAGAGGGTTCTGGGGTGTCGAGTGGCTAGCCCGATTGTTTTTGTTCGGATGCGACCTGTCAGCGCTTACCGGATGGCTGCCCGGAGCTCAAGGTGCGTTCGACCAAGTAAGAGGAGATCGCGATGGCTCCGCCATCATACCGCAAGCCCCAACGAAAGGCGGTAAGGGAACCCTCGCTGGGCCGTGCCTTGGACGAGATAGGGTTCAAACCGCTCGGCCGTCGGATAAAGATTAAGCAGGGCGTCGATCAGGTGAAGCTCCGCCTGCACTTGATTGCAAACGTCTCAGGAGAGCGAGGGTCCTGAGGATGAGGACTCTGCTCACCTGCGAGGGCAGAGTCCTGACTGTTGGCCGTCGCGTCTCGACGGATCGTGGGGAGGCGCGGCGCTCTATCGTTTTCCGGTAGGCGCGCCGACTAGAAGGGCGGTCAGCAAGGCGGCCACGCCTCCTATCACCAGCGCGCTTGCGACTCCAAAATGATCGACAGCCAGACCTCCAACCAGCGCGCCCGCTCCAATGGCAAGCTGCGCAGTCGAAACAAACAGCGCGGCCACGCTTTCAAGCTTGTCAGGGGCGGAGGTAAACATAAAGGTCTGCATGGCGATCGGAAGCATCCCGAAGCCGAAGCCCCAGGTGAGCGTCCAGATCGTAGCGGCCAGCGCGCTATCTCCAGTTATCGTGAGGCCAAACGTGGACAAACTGATCAACGCAGCAGTCCCCGACAGAGAGAGTCGCAAGTTCCTACCTACCGCCCAGCCGCCGAATAGATTTCCGATGAAGCCTGCAATACCGTATCCGAGAAGCAGCGCGCTGAGCACGGCCGCGTCGATATGCGAGACCTGATTGAGAAAGGGTGTGATGTAGGTGTAGCCGGCGAATTGCCCGATGAATATCAGGACAGCGGCAAGCAGGCCCACTTGCGTCTTTCTGTTTCGAAGAACCGCAGGGATTTGAGCAAGGCCGGATGACTGCTGTGGCTTGATCGAGGGCAAGAGCAACAGGAGCGCAGCAACGACGAAAATGGCGACTCCAGACGCCAGCCCGAATGAAAGACGCCATCCGAGCAGATTCCCGACGAGTGCGCCCGCCGGCACCCCGGCGACCGTTCCCAGCGACACACCGGAATAGATCAGAGACGTCGCACGTCCGCCCTCCGCTCCGGGTCGAAGGCGCGGACCAAGTGATCCCCCGATCGTCCAGAAGCCACCGACCCCGATCCCCAACAGAACTCGGCCAAACATCAGCGCCTGGAAACTGGTCGCCATTGCAACAATTGCATTTGACAGCACGAGCAGACCCAAAAGAAAGACCAGAACGTGCTTGCGGTCGAACCGACCCGCAAGGCCTATGGTGAGAGGGGCGGCGATGGCGGCGAGGACGCCCGGCGTCGTGACCATCAGGCCAGCCTGCCCCTCGCTGATTCCAATCTCTGCTGCAATCTGCGGAAGCAGCCCCACGGGGAGGAATTCCGTGGTGACGAGAGCGAATGCGCCAATCCCGACGGTGGCAACGGCAGGCCAGGACGCAAGTGGCGCATGCGCGCGAGTCTGCGCATAGCTCGGTGAAACGGGCATATCCATTTGAAGGTCCTTATCAGTGAGAACCTCGGCCGGAGGCATGAGCTTCCGGCCGAGGTTCGTCATCCAAATTTCACGAGGTTGAGTGCAGGGAGCGGACCGCCTGGGAACTGCACGAGCTTTCCACCGACCGAGATCGGACCGAGATCGATCCCCGCGAAGCCCAGCTTGGCGATCAGTGCGCCAACTTCGGCCTTCGACCTCGCGTCATCTCCCGAGTAAAAGAGGACGCGGCTCCCACCCTCAGCACGCGGATCGCCAGAGAGCAGATGCGGAGGAAGATGGTTGAACGCCTTTACGACACGAGCGCCTGGCACCAGGTCGGCGAAGACTTCGGTCGACAGTCGCCCATTGAGTTCCGCTGGCTGGAAGAGCGGACGCTCGATCGGGTTGTTGGCGTCGATGACGATGCGCCCGGCCCAATCAGAAAGACCCGCCAATGCCTTTGGCAACTTCGACCACGGCACGGCGACCAGCACGAGATCGGCCTTGGCCGCTTCCTCGATGGTGCCTGCCGTGATGTGTGGTTTCAGTTCGCGTGCAAAGTCCCGAAGCGTGTCTGGACCGCGGCTGTTTGCGATCGTTGCGGCGATACCGTTTCGAGCAAGCGCGCGGGCGAACGCGGAGCCGATCTCCCCGGCTCCAATGATACCGATAGACATTGGTGGTCTCCAGGTTGATTGCTGATCAGGCGGTGAAGCCGCCGTCGGCGACGATGTCAGCGCCGGTTACGAAGGCGGCCTCCGGGCTGGCGAGATAAGCCACGACACTGGCGACCTCGTAGTCCTTTCCGTAGCGGCCGATCGCCATGCCGGGGCCGACGATCTTCGAGACGGGACCTCCATCCGGATTCATGTCGGTGTCGGTCGGGCCGGGGTGCACGGTGTTCACGGTGATGCCTTTGGGACCGAGGTCTCGCACGAGGCTGCGGTTGAAGCCGGCGACAGCTCCCTTCGTCAGCGTGTAGAGAGAGGCTGTCGGAAAGGCTGCATAGCGTACCATCGACGAACCGATATGGATGATCCGGCCGCCCGAGTTCATACGACGTGCAGCTTCCTGCGTGCCGACGAACACACCAGTCACGTTGACCGCGATCATGCGCTCGTAGTCTTCGAACTTGATGTCTTCGATCGGACCACCAAGTGCGATGCCGGCATTGTTGACGAGGATGTCGAGGGAGCCGAAGGTCTCCTCCGTCTTGGCCACTGCGGCCCGTACGGATTCAGGATTCCCGGAGTCGGCATGGATGGCGATGGCACGACCGCCTGCGTTTTCGATTTCCTTCACGACTGCGGCTGCCTTTTCCGGCGAGGCGCTGTAGGTAATGGCGACTGCGGCTCCATCTGCCGCGAGGCGCTTTGCGATGGCTGCGCCGATAGAACGGGAGCCGCCCGTGACGAGAGCGGTCTTGCCGGACAGTTTCTGAGAGATGTTGGTCATTGCGATCACTCCATTGCTTGGTTTCGATGGAGTGAATATCGCCCTCTTATTCCCCTATGATTAGAGACAATTGACTGTTATTAATTTCAAGCAATCATTGAAAGACGCCTCATGGAAACATTGGCAAATCTGGAGTCCTTCGTTCGCAGCGCGGAGCTTGGCAGCTTCTCTTCCGCAGCCCGCAGGCTAGGATTGACGCCAGCGGCGGTCAGCAGGAACGTCGCCGCTCTGGAATCCAATCTGAAGCTTCGGCTCTTCCAGCGCAGCACACGGAGTTTGGCACTTACGGAGGCGGGCGAGCGCTTCCTCCATTCGGTCCGTGATCACCTGGAGAGCCTTCAAGGTGCGATTGCCGAGGCTTCCAATGAACAGACCGAACCGGCAGGCGTGCTGAGACTCAGCATGAGTCCCACATTTGGAATTGAGTACATTCTCCCCAAACTGCCCGAGTTCATGAGCCGATACCCGCTGATCAGGCCGGAATGGATGTTCGAGAATCGGCAGGTTGACCTGATCGCCGAGGGATACGACGCGGCGATCGGTGGCGGATTCGAGCTGACACCGGGCATCATCGCAAAAACCCTTGCCTCGGCCCACATCATCGCGGTTGCCTCGCCGTCATACATGCAGGACCGGGTTCCGCCTCACGACCCATCCGGCCTGACTGAGCTTGATGGGATCGTCATGCGTTCATTGCGGACAGGTCGAATTCGACAATGGCAGATGCGAAACGTCGCAGGTGAAGAGCAGTCGGCGGCGCTGAAGGAAAGGATCGTCGTCAACGACCCGGCCGCAATGCGATCGGCTGCGGTTCTGGGGCTTGGCGTCGCCATGATCGCGAAACCGGACGCATTGCCCTACCTGGAGAACGGTGAACTCGTCCGGTTAACACCTGCATGGTACGCGGACGCTGGTCCGATTTCGATTTACTATGCGAGCCGGACCTTGCTGCCCACCAAAACCAGAGTGTTTATTGATTTCATCGGCGAGGTCTTCCAACGTGAAAGGTGGCCCGAACGGTTCGCAGGCACATTGGGCTAATGGCCCGTAGCTGGATAAGCGGCTCCGCCCCTCTGTCGAGCGAGGAGCGGAGCCTGACCGCTAGCCGTCACGTCCTGACGGATGCGGATTGGGTACTCATGCCCTTCGCGCCCAGGAGCGCCCGAACTTCGTCGCCGTTAACGTGACCCTTGTCGACCAGCGTCTCGGCAAGATGGTCGAGTTCCTGACGACGCTCCGAAAGAAGCGACACCCCGCGGTCTAACTGGGTCTTCAGCCTGACATCGACGAGACCGCGCAGTTTCGGGTCGCGATCCCGAAGGCATTCGAGGGGACGGTCCCCCTTGCCAAGTTCGACAGACAGCACCTCACCGAACCCGAAGTGACGCTCCAGCTTCGTGGCGATATCGCTTGCCAGCACCAGGTCCGACGACGGCGCTCCGCCTGCCCCGTCTGCGTGGCAGCCATAGACCACCGTTTCGGCCGCGATGCCGCCCAAGAGCATCGCGATCCTGTCGTCGTAGTAGCTTGCCGTCTTCACCCGACCGACCTCGGGTTCAAAAACGGTCATGCCAACCGACTGAGCGCCAACCCCGATCGCCGCATCCCGATCGATGTGAACATGCTTGAGCACGTCGCTTGCGAGGAGGACCGCGACGATGGCATGGCCAGCTTCGTGGATTGCCGTGTTCCGCAGTTCACTTGCGCTCAGGACGTAGCGCTTGGGCATCACCTCGAGGAGGAGGTCTTCCGACAAGGCAATCTTCCGCCGCCTCGAAAGCCGCCTGGCATCGCGAGCAAGTTTCTCGATGTCAGCTCCTGACCATCCCCTGGTCGCCGGGACGAAACGGGCGAGATCGCCGTCGAACACCTGTTCGCGCAGATGGTGCCGCAGGATCGCGACACGGGCGGCCGCATCAGGCAATGGGATTTCGATCAGCGTCTCGAGTCTTCCCGGCCGAAGCAGGGCGCGGTCGATGACAGAGGGATTGTTGGTGGCACCCACGACGACGACGCCTTCACGGCCCTCCGCAGGGTCAAGGCATTCAAGCAGGCCGTTGATCACTTGACGCCGATAGTCCCTTGCATGGTCGTCGTCCCCCTCCCGGTCGCCAAAGCTGTCGAACTCGTCGACGAACAAGATGCAAGGCGACTGCTTCATCGCTTGCGCGAAGGCGGCGCGCATTGCCTTCAAGTAGTCGCCCAGATGACCGGCCGCCTGCCAACGGGCGGCGGAGGCGACCACCAGTTCAACCTCGCAGGAGTCAGCGAGGGCTTGGGCATACGTCGTCTTTCCGCAGCCGGGCGGACCATGCAACAGCGCTCCTCGGTCACACGCCCTTCAGCGTGCTGGTCTGGTGAGCGATCCATTTCCGTTCGTCCTGGATGGCCAATGGGATGATATCGAAGAAGCTGGCCTGCTTCTGCTTGGTCCAGATGCCGAGCATCGGAGTGTGGCTAACGGAGGCGACGACGCCGTGCCAGTCGGTAGCCTCATATTCGAGCTTGATTGGATACGAGCTGATCCTGACGACGTCGGGGTTCGTCTCGAAGTGGATCAGAGCATCCCGCATAAGCGTAGAGCGCGCCCTGATCGACTTCTGGGGGGCCTTCCGGGTAGGAAAGCTAACCGGGATTTCCTGACGTTTCTGGCTTTTGGCCACCTTGACGAGGGGAACGTGGTCATCCCCGAAACCGAAGAACTTCATGAGTTCGCGTTCGTTCATTTCATATCTCCAGGCATAGCTCCGCCGACGCTGATCTTCGCGACCCGCGGTGCTGGTTTCAGATTGGGGAAATGCCTCAGATGTCGGCGGACTGGTCGTCTTCGAACAGGTGTCCCTGCCATTCGCTGTGGCAACGATCGATCCGTGGAGACTGTGCCGCCTTCCCTACCCGACCTTCTGGTTTCCGATAATCGAGGTCTGCGATTTCCTCGACGGCGACAAATATCCGGCCGAGGCGGAAGATTGCCGTTCGCGCCCGGCTGCACCCGGCATATTCAGGCGCGGGGTTAGCGCAGTTGACCGTCATGGAAGATGTCACGGGGGTGGCATCTGCCAGGGAACGAAGGTGTGGAGGTGGAAGGAGTGACCGCGCGCCGACATCTATAATTCGGCTGTGAGGTACAGCATAGGAAGGCGGGAAGCGGATACTCATGGATTGCCTCGAGTCAGCGTTTTCCATTCAGACGAATGTCATGCCGGCCGTTCCCTGGGGTTCGGTATGAGGTCTTTCATTGATACCTGACGCTCTCGCGATGTCGGCCCTTCGCAGGAAGGAAGTCTCAACAACCGCGAAGACTGAATGCGCGAACGCGATTTCCGCCTAATACATGACTTCATTTGCGCTGCTTAGAGCGTCGAGAAAATGAAGAACTCGCATGCGAGAGTGACGTCTTGGATTTCTGGAGCGATGCCATCTCTGTGGCCAAAGATATTGAACGACGTCGAAGAAAGAAGGACTTGAGTCAACCGCCACGGCCCTGCGTGCCAATGAATTTCAAGGAGTTGACGGAGCATTAGACTTGTGCCGACCGCCCATTTTGCCGTAGCATCACAAGTTTGTGAGTTGACGGGTTTTCTTGAAGATCATGTCTCAAGTCCGCTCTTTGGAACCGCCTCGGGTCATCCGTGGCGGTCTTTTTTTGCCCAAAGAGTTCAGACGTTGATGGCGGCCAGTTCAGACGTTCATGGCGCGCTACAGCCCTATTGCCGCCAGGATGGCTCGCGCTTGTCAAAGAAAGCGCCAACGCCTTCGCGAGCCTCGTCGGACTCCCAGCAATCAGCAAGCTGCTCGATGGTCGCGGCAATGGTGTCCCCGGTGATCGGTGGCCCAAGCGAACGGGCCAACCGTTTGGCCCGCCCGGTCGCCTCGGGCGCCACTGCCAGATAAGGTTCGATCTCCGTTTCGACCGCTCCGTCCAGTGCGTCGGCCGCAGCAACGACCGTGGCCAGCCCCAGGGCTTTCGCCTCATCGGCACCGAACAGGCGGGCGGACATGAACAACGGCCGCGCCTTGCCCTCGCCGATGCGGGCGACGACATAGGGGCTGATGGTGGCCGGGATTAGGCCGAGGCGCGTCTCTGTCAAACCAAATTTGGCGTCGGCCGAAGCGACGGCCGCATCGCAGATGCTCATCAGGCCGACGCCGCCGCCGAAGGCGTTGCCGTGCAGGCGACCGATCACCGGCTTGGCGATCTCGTTCAGCGCCTTGAACATCATCGCCAGACGCGTCGCTTCGGCGATGCGGATCGCCCGATCGGCATCGAACTGCTCACGCATCCAGCCGAGATCGCCGCCGGCGCAGAAGCTGCGGCCCTCGGCTTCCAGTATGACGGCCCGGACCGAGCGATCGTCCGAAAGCGAATGAGCGGCTTCGGTCAGTTCGCCGATCATCTTGGCCGAAAGCGCATTGTGCTTCTGCGGTTGCGCCAAAGTCAGCCGCGCGACGCCGCGTGCGTCGGTCACGATCCGGATCGTTTCGAGGGTCATGATCTTGTCCTCAAGGTGCGCGCGAAAGCGGCCGCCTGTTCGAGCTTCGCCGTGTCGAGGCTCGTCGAGAACCCCTTGCCGGTGACGAAGGCGTTGACGGCGAGCGTGTCGACATTGCCCGCCGCTCCAGGCGCATAGGGGCAGCCACCGAGACCGCCGGCCGAGGCATCGAAGACCCGCAAACCGCGGTCGAGCGCCACGGCGATATTGTCAATCGCGCGGCCGGACGTATCGTGGAAATGTCCGGCAAGCCTCTTGGACCGAATGCGCTCCAGCACTGCAGCCAGCATCGCGTCCACCGCCTCCGGTGTGCCGCGACCGATCGTGTCGCCGAGACTGATCTCATAGCAGCCGAGTTCATCGAGCAGGCCGGCAACATCGGCGGCACTGGCCGGCGCAATCGCACCTTCATAGGGGCATTCGACCACGCAACTGACGTAGCCCCGCAGCAAAAGCCCGCGCTCACGGCAGGCGTCGGCTATCGGGCGAAACCGATCGATGCTTTCGGCGATCGAACAATTGATATTCTTCTGCGAGAAGGTTTCGGAAGCCGAGGCGAAGATCGCCACCTCGTCGGCACCCGCGTCAAGTGCTGCCTCGAGCCCGCGCATATTGGGCGTCAGCACGGCATAGCGCGTACCGGGTCGTCTGATAATGCCGGCCATCACCTCGGCGGCATCGGCCATCTGCGGCACCCATTTCGGGCTGACGAAGCTCGTCACCTCGATCCGCTCATAGCCACAGTCGGATAGCAGATCGACGAGGCGGATCTTGTCGGCAGTCGCAACGAGACGGCTTTCATTCTGCAGCCCGTCACGTGGCGCCATTTCGACGATCGTCACGTGCTCAGGCACCGCTCCGCTCATTCCGCGCTCCCCGCCTGGAGCATCACCAGCACGGCGCCGGCGCTCACCTGCTCGCCTTCACTGACCAGTACGCTCTCGACCACGCCGGCACGCGAGGCCGACAGCGTAAGCTCCATCTTCATTGCTTCCATGACGGCGAGCGCCTGCCCCTTTTCGACCGTATCACCGGGGCGGACCCGGACGAGCTTGACGATGCCGGGCATCGGCGCCGACACCTCGTCGTCGGCCACCTCGCTGGAATGACCGGTGCCAAGCGCGTCGGGCAGGCGCAGGACGTAAGTGTCACCGTTGAGGAACAGGGTGATCTGCTCGCCTTCGCGCAGGAAGCGGAACTCATGCTGCGCTCCGGAGATCTCGGCGCGGGCGCCATCGGTAAACCGGTCGAGGATCACCACAGGCAGAGCCGCCGTTCCGGTGTGGACCGCAAACTGGTCGCGGCCGCGGGCGGCGAGCGTCACAATCGCCCGTCCGCCTGTGTGCTCGATCGTGACGTTCCTGCTGGCGTCGCCCCAGATCTGCCAATGGCCGAGTGACGACCACGGATCGGCAGATCCATCCGGCAGCAGGGCGCCGGTGGAGACGATCGCCGCCAGCGCCAGCGCCGCATCGCTTGGCGCCTTCGTTGCCGTGAGCTGATCGATGGAACGGTCGATGAGGCCGGTATCGGGATGCCCGGCGCGAAAATCCGGCTCGGCGGCAAGACGCGCAAGAAAATCGAGATTGGTAACCGTGCCGCCGATGCGGCAAGCCTTCAATGCGCTTTCGAGCTTTACCAACGCTGCCGATCGGTTCGGGCCATGAACGATCAGCTTGGCGATCAGCGGATCATAGAATGGCGTGATCCGGTCGCCCTGCCGCACACCGGCATCGACACGCACGCCATCTTCCGGAAAGCTCAGCGTCGTCAGCCGCCCGGTCGCCGGCAGGAAGCCGCGTGACGGGTCCTCCGCGTAGATGCGAGCTTCGAACGCCCAACCGTCGATGCCGATCTCGCTCTGGCGTTTGGGCAGCGCTTCGCCGGCGGCGGCGCGCAACTGCCACTCGACGAGATCGATACCGGTGATCGCCTCTGTCACCGGATGCTCCACCTGCAACCGGGTATTCATCTCCATGAAATAGAACTGGTCCGGCCAGAGTCCGTCCGTCACGTCAGCGATGAATTCGACTGTGCCGGCGCCGACATAGCCGATCGCCTGCGCTGCCCGAACCGCAGCATCGCCCATGGCGCGCCGCACTTCCGCGGTCATGCCGGGGGCCGGCGCTTCCTCGATCACCTTCTGGTGGCGGCGCTGCAGCGAACAGTCGCGCTCGAAGAGGTGCAGAATGTTGCCGTGCCGGTCGCCGAAGACCTGGACTTCGATATGCCGGGGTTTCGTCAGGTATTTCTCGATCAGCACCGAACCATCGCCGAAGGCGGCTTCCGCCTCGCGCCGCGCGGCCTCGAGTGCGGCTGGAAACTCGGCGGCACTGTCGACGCGACGCATGCCCTTGCCGCCGCCGCCGGCACGCGCCTTGATCAGTACCGGATAGCCGACATTCGCTGCTTCCTCCGCGAGGAAGTCGGCATCCTGCCGCTCGCCGTGGTAACCGGGAACGACCGGCACGCCGGACTGCTCCATCAACGCCTTGGCGGCATCCTTCAGACCCATGGCGCGGATCGCCCGCGCGGATGGCCCGACAAAGGTGATACCGGCCGCCTCGACGGCGTCGGCGAAATCGGCATTCTCCGAGAGAAAGCCGTAGCCCGGATGGATCGCATCCGCACCGACCGCGCGTGCGGCAGCGATGATGCGCTCGGCCGACAGATAGCTTTCGAGTGCCGGCGGCAGGCCGATGCGGATCGCTTCGTCGGCAAGTGCCACGTGCAGCGCGCCGACATCGGCATCGGAATAGACGGCGACCGTGCGAATGCCGAGACGCTTGGCGGTGCGCATCACCCGACAGGCGATCTCACCGCGATTGGCAATCAGGAGTTTGGAAAACATCGGCATCCTCGGCCCCTATCGCGCAGCGATCACATCGATTTCGAGCAGCCAGCCGGCGTCGAAAATGCCGGCGATCGCCACGGTCATGGCGGGTGCGAGCGGACCCAGATACTCCTGACGCGCCGCGCGGTTGGCCATGGTGTACTGGCGGTCGGCAAGATAGACCGTCACCTTGACAATATCGGACTTCGTCATTCCCGCCGCCGTCAGCTGGGCGTCGATGTTCGCCCAGACCTGGCGCGCCTGCGCCTCGAAACCCTCCGGCAATGCGTCTTCGACCGTCAGCGGCACCTGGCCGCTGACAAAGAGCAGGCGCTCGAAATCTTCAAGGCGCACGGCCTGCGAATAGCCGCCGCGCGGTTGAGGTGCATTCTTGGCGTTGATGTTCTCGCGCTTCATCAGCTCATCCCTACATCCTGAAGAGGCCGAAGCGCGTGTCTTCGATCGGCGCGTTGAGCGCTGCCGAAAGCGACAGGCCCAGCACATCGCGCGTCTTGCGCGGATCGACGACACCGTCGTCCCAAAGTCTTGCCGAGGCATAGAGCGGATGGCTCTGGCGCTCGAAGAGATCGAGGATCGGCTGGCGGAAACGCGCCTCCTCCTCTTCGCTCCAGGGCGTGCCCGCCCGCTTCAGCGCCTCGCTGCGCACCGTCGTCAACACACCGGCCGCCTGTTCGCCGCCCATGACAGAGATACGGCTGTTCGGCCAGGTCCAGAGGAAGCGCGGCGAGAAGGCGCGGCCGCACATGCCGTAATTGCCCGCGCCGAAGGAGCCGCCGACGAGCATGGTCACCTTCGGGACCCGCGCCGTCGCCACCGCCGTCACCAGCTTGGCGCCGTGCTTGGCGATGCCTTCCGTCTCGTACTTCCGCCCGACCATGAAGCCGGTGATGTTCTGCAGGAACACGAGCGGGATCTTGCGCTGGGCGCAGAGCTCGACGAAATGCGCGCCCTTCAGTGCGGATTCCGAGAACAGCACGCCGTTGTTGGCGATGAGGCCGACCGGGATGCCATGGACATGGGCGAAGCCGCAGACGAGCGTCGTGCCGTAGCGCGCCTTGAACTCGTCGAAACGGGAGCCGTCGACGATGCGTGCGATGACCTCGCGGATATCGTAAGGCGTGCGCAGATCGGAAGGCACGATGCCGGCAATTTCGTGCGGATCGTAGAGCGGCGGTTCAGATGCCGCGAGTTCGACCGACAGCGGCTTGTGCCGGTTGAGCGCGGCGACAGCCCGACGCGCCAGCGCCAGCGCGTGGGCGTCGTCCCGCGCCAAGTGATCGGCCACGCCGGAAAGGCGGGTATGCACATCGGCGCCGCCGAGATCCTCCGCGGAGACCACCTCGCCGGTCGCCGCCCTGACGAGCGGCGGGCCGGCGAGAAAGATCGTACCCTGGCCCTCGACGATGATCGTTTCGTCGGACATCGCCGGCACGTAGGCGCCGCCGGCCGTGCACGATCCCATCACCACAGCGATCTGCGGAATGCCGGCAGCCGACATGTTGGCCTGGTTGTAGAAGATCCGGCCGAAGTGATCCCTGTCCGGGAAAACCTCGTCCTGGTTCGGCAGATTGGCGCCGCCGGAATCGACGAGATAGATGCAAGGCAGACGATTTTCCGCGGCGATCTCCTGCGCGCGCAGGTGCTTCTTCACCGTCAGTGGATAGTAGGTACCGCCTTTGACCGTCGGATCGTTGCAGACGATCATGCATTCGCGGCCCGACACCCGGCCGATGCCCGTGATCAGTCCGGCCGCCGGCGCATCGCCATTGTACATGCCGTGCGCCGCCGTCATGCCGACTTCGAGAAACGGCGTTGCGGGATCGATGAGATTGGCCACCCGGTCGCGCGGCAGAAGCTTGCCGCGACTGACATGGCGCTCGCGCGCGGTTTCGCCGCCGCCGCCGGCCGCAAGCTTCACAGCCTCCTCGACCGTCACGATCGCCTCGGCCATGGCCGCCTGATTGGCCCTGAACGTTTCGGAGGACGGTGAGATGTGAGATTTCAGAACGGTCATGAGGTCCTCATTCGATCGAGTTCGGCCGCTTTCGTCTCATCCCGCTCTAGCTCGTCTCGGTGAACAGTTCCCGGCCGATCAGCATGCGGCGGATTTCGCTGGTGCCGGCACCGATCTCGTAGAGCTTGGCGTCGCGCAGAAGACGACCCGCCGGGTAGTCGTTGGTATAACCGTTGCCGCCAAGCGCCTGGATCGCCTCGAGCGCGAGCGCCGTCGCCTTCTCGGCCGCGTAGAGGATGCAACCCGCCGCATCCTTGCGCGTCGTCTCGCCACGATCGCAGGCGGCTGCCACCGCATAGACATAGGCGCGTGCCGCATTTGCCGTCACATACATGTCCGCGAGCTTGCCCTGCATCAGCTGGAATTCGCCGATCGCCTGGCCGAACTGCTTGCGCTCATGCAGATAGGGGACGACGACATCAAGGCAAGCGGCCATGATGCCGAGCGGGCCGGCAGACAGCACCACCCGTTCGTAGTCGAGCCCGGACATCAAAACGCGGACGCCGCCGCCGATGGTGCCGAGCACGTTTTCCTCCGGAACCTCGCAGTCTTTAAAGATCAGTTCGCAGGTGTTGGAACCGCGCATGCCGAGCTTGTCGAGCTTCTGTCCGGTGGAAAATCCGGCATAGCCTTTTTCGACCAGGAATGCGGTGATGCCGCGCGGACCGGCCGTCGGATCGGTCTTGGCGTAGACGACGAGCACGTCGGCGTCCGGGCCATTGGTGATCCACATCTTGTTCCCGTTAAGCACGTGGCGGTCGCCCCGCTTGTCGGCCCTGAGCGTCATCGAGACGACGTCCGAACCGGCGCCGGGCTCGGACATCGCGAGCGCGCCAACATATTCGCCGGAAATCAGCTTCGGTAGATAGCGCGCCTTCTGCTCGTCATTGCCGTTGCGGTTGATCTGGTTGACGCAGAGATTGGAGTGGGCGCCGTAGCTGAGGCCGATCGAGGCCGACGCGCGGCTGATCTCCTCCATCGCCACACAATGGGCTAGATAGCCCATGCCGGCACCGCCATGCTCCTCGCTAGCGGTGATGCCGAGCAGGCCGAGTTCACCCATCTCGCGCCAGAGCTGCATCGGAAATGCATTGTTGCGATCAGTCTCATCCGCCAATGGCGCGATGCGGTTCATTGCGAAGCGCCGCACGCTCTCGCGCAATGCGTCGATGTCCTCGCCAAGCGCGAAGCTCAATCCGCCCTGAAACATGTTTATCCTCCCATCGTGCCTGCCGCGCGGTCTCCTCCCACAGCGGCCGGACGATAACGCTCCATCCTCTACGCGGATCGCGGCGAATGCAATGATATCAACGCCGCGACATGGCCGGACGATAGCATCGCGTTCCGCTAATTTCCTTCCAAAGAGGGGCGAAGCCAAGCACGATATGAAAATCCGGAGGCACCTGCCGATTGCATCCTGTGCGTGAGGCGGTCACCGGGCGCTCGCGCGCCACGTCCGTTTTGGATCGTACCACGCTCAGGTGCCCCCCCAATTCGCAAGTCCCACAAGCTGAGCGAGCACCTCATTGATCACGGCCTGCGTCGGAGGCTCGATGTCCACGGTTACGGTCAAAGGCTCGCCGACAGGGTCTTCTAGCGTCGCGAGCTGCGTGTCGAGCAGAGAGGCGGGCATGAAATGTCCCGTTCGGCGCTGCATCCGCCCGACAAGAACATCGCGATCGCCGTAGAGATAGACAAAAGCAATGGACCTGCCGGCGCTCTCGCGCAGCAGATCGCGATAACTGCGCTTCAGCGCCGAGCAGGAGACGACTACCGGCGCATCACTCGACGCGAGCTGTCGGCCGATCTCCTTCAGCCACGGCCAGCGGTCCGCATCGGTGAGCGGAATACCCGCCGACATCTTGCGGATGTTTTCCTCCGGATGCAGCGCATCACCCTCGACGAAGCGGTAACCGCAGGCGGCTGCGATAGCCTCACCGACCGAGGTCTTGCCGGTACCGGATACGCCCATCACCACAATGGAACCGGGAAATGCCAGGCGGACAACAGCCTCGGACGCGTGATCGTTCGACATGGCCTTGCTCCTTGCATCTGCCGCGCTCGCTCTCCCTGATACCGCCGCGGCACCGGGTGAACAAGGCGGCTCATGCAAGTCTCAGACGATGTCTCAAACTGCAGCACGGGGGCGGGCGACGTCGTTGACGCCCTCGCCATCCGGTGCCTGGCCGTAGCTCATGCGACGCATCTGGGCGATGACCCGCTCCATCTCGTCATCGGGAAGGACCGGCGGCTCGCCGAGCGTCAACGCCTGGACATACATGCGCGACAGAGTCTCGATCTCGATGGCCAGCCACAGGGCGGATTCGAGCGTTTTGCCGAGTGAGATCTGGCCGTGCTGGCCAAGCAGGCAGGCAACGCGGTTCTTGAGCGCCACCAGCGCATTGTCGGAGAGCGCCTGGGTGCCGAAGGTCGCATATTCGGCACAGCGGATCGTCGTGCCACCGGCAATGCCGGTCATGTAGTGGAAACTGGGAATGGTCTTGTGATGGCAGGCAAGCGTCGTCGCATAGACCGAATGGCAATGCAGCACGACGTTGATATCCGTGCGTTCCCTCAGGATATCACGGTGGAAGCGCCATTCCGACGAAGGACGAAGGCCGACATAGGTGCCGTCGAAATCCATCTCGACAAGATCTTCGGGCTGCATCGTCTCATAGGGCAGCGACGAGGGCGTGATCAGGAAACCGGTATCGGTGCGCAGCGAAATGTTGCCCGCAGTGCCCTGGTTGATGCCGCTCGAATTCATCCGCCGGCAGATGTCCACCATCTCGCGGCGGAACGACAGCGTGTCTGTCTTGGTCATCGATATGTCCTTTCGAAGTCGCGAGTGAAACTGTCGTTGTGCCCGGTGCGCGCCCGGGCCCGCCATTGCGAAGCATAGACGGCGACAGCTGGCGAAAGATGCGAAACGTCGCCCGGATCGGCGAGCGAGAGCGGAGCCGGACGCTGGCGCTGGCCTTCGCTTGCAAGCAGTGCGGCGCCGGAGGCCACGCCGTAGGCATCGAGATTGAAGCGCACCCGCCGGTTCGGCATGAGCGCCGCAACGAGGCGGGCATAGAGGGGATCGCGCAGGAAGCTTCCGTCGAGCACGACCAGCGGCCCCGGCCCCAACGCCTCGACGCATTCCGTGGTCAGCAGGGAACAGTAAAGCAGCGCCAGCGCCTTGCGCTCGACCGGCGTCTCCGGCGGTGGCCCGTTGATGCGGCCACGGCCGGCGCTTCCCGGAAAGAGACCGTCGTCGTCGCCGAAGGACGGCAGCGCCATGGTACGTCTGGCAATCAGGCCGAGCACGACATCGTCGGGCACCGGGGCCGCTGGAGGTGCGCTGCCCGCCACGTGCGAAAACTCGCGCCCGCCCATGGTGAGCACGCCGCCGAGCGGTTTGCCGAAGACGTCGCTGTTCAGCGTCATGCCGCGGTGCTCGTCGAGCCGGTCGAGGGCCGTGCGGCCGCAAAAGCCGACGATCCAGGTCCCGGTCGAAACGACGATGAAATCGGTCAAGCCGGCCGCGTGATAACGATAATGATTGAGACTGCTGTCGTGGCCGCCCGCCAGCACCCGCAGTCCGTCCCGCAGCCCGTGGCGGCGGGCAAGCTCCGGACGCACAGGGCCGAGGACCTGCCAGGCGTCGGCGAAATCCGGCATCAACCGCTGCCAGCTGCGAGTGGTAACAATGGGCGCAAAGCGGCGTTCGGCAACGTTCCAGAGATGCGACTGTGCGCCGAGGAAGCTCGCCTCGGATACCGCAACGCCTGACAGGCGCCACGCCCAATACTGCGGCAGGCCCAGATACCAGCACGCAGCACCGACAGCACCCGGCGCGTGCTCCTGCATCCAAAAGAGCTGGCGCGCCTGATGGGTGGCGCTGTGCATCATCGCGCTGCCGCGGTCGAAGAAGGAACCGGCAAGCGGCGCGTAGCCTTGCCGGATCGCCTCCGGCAAGCGCTGCTCGTAATCGATCATCGGCAGGGCGGCAGCGGTCGCATCGGGGTCATCGCCGACGAGGACGCCGCCAGAGCCATGACCGGCGGCGACGAAGGTTTGCAGCGGATGACGGCTGGCAAGCGCTTCAAGGTTGGAGAAGATCCATTCGGAGAGGCTTGCGAGATCGTGATGTCGCCAGGGCGGACCGGGCAGCACCGGGTTGGCCACACTCAGCGTTTCCAGGACGACGCCATCGACCGTGACCGCGTTCAGCTTCACATTGGTCTTGCCGACATCGAGCACGGCCACCGTACCGGCTTCCTCGTCTGCCGCGACTGACATGCGGCGACCCTCCCGTCCTAACCCAAACGCACGCGGTGGCGCTTTAGATCAAACCGTATTGTTTGGCCTTGTTGCGCAGGAACGGCAGGCCGTTGCCCATGACCTCTTCCTCGTCCTTTGCGACAGGACGCCAGACGGCGAGGCCATAGGCCACCTCCGGCGGCATGTTGATGAAGCTCTCCATCGCGAGGCCGCCCTTGAAGCCGATGGCGGCAAGCGTCGCGAAGATCTCGTCCCAGGCGCAATTGCCGTAGCCGGGCGTTCCGCGATCGCTCTCGGAGAGATGGATGTATTTGATAAAATCGCGCGCATCGAGAATGCCGGTGCCGATGCCCTTCTCCTCGATGTTCATGTGATAGGTGTCGAGGTGGACGAAGACGTTATCGGCGCCGACCCGCTTGATCATGTCGACTGCCTGCCAGCCGGTGTTGATCAGGTGGTTCTCGTACCGGTTGACCGCCTCGACGCCCAGCTCGATGCCGCGCGTCTTCGCATGCTTGGCGGCTGCCGTCAGTGCGCGAGCGATGTTGTCGTATTCGGCCTCAGTCGGCGGCACGCCGGTACGCTCGCCGATGCCGCCATAGATGACGCCTGACAGCGCCTCGCCGCCAAGATCGGCCGTCTTGTCGATCGCCACCTTCAGGTGCTCGATCGCCGCATCGGGGCGGACGGATGCCCAGGCGTGCTCGGGCAGACCAAGCGAGCAGACGGCGCGCAGCTTGTTTTTCACCAAGAGCGCCTTGGTGTGGGCGGTGTCGACCACCGGCGGATTGAGCATCGGGATCTCGATGAAATCGACGCCGTATTTCACCGCCGCGGCGACGGCGCGCTCGGCACCGGGACGATCCCAATTCATGGTCCACATGCTCGTATGGACGCCAAAACCCTGCATGGTCACGTTTCCTTTCTGACAAATGAAATCTTGAACTTGGTGGCCACGAAGCGCAGCACCATGACGCCGGCAAGCAGCAGCCCCCAGACGGCGGTCGCCAGATGCTGGTTGGCACCGATGAGGTTGAGGCCGGAGGAAAGAAGCTGGAGCACAACCAGCGCGACGAAGACGGGAATGACCCGGCCAAAGCCGCCGAACGGATTGACGCCACCGAGGAAGCAGGCAAGCACGGTGATCAGCAGGTAGCTTTCGCCGTGGCCGATACGCACGGAGTTGAAGCGCGCCAGCATGATGATGCCGGCGAGCGCACACATGGCGCCCGAGAGCGCATAGACGAGCACGATCACCTTGCGGGTGTTGATGCCGGAATAGCGTGTCGCCTCGAGGTTGGAACCGATCATGTAGGTGTTGAATCCGAGCTTGGTGCGGGAAAGCAGCACGTGCCAGGCGAGCACGCAGACGATGAAGGCGATGAGCGGGATCGGCAGCCCGAGGAACGAGCCATGGCCAAGCGGGCCGAGGAAGGCTGGAAAGCCGGAGACATCGCCGCCGCGCGTCAGGAACTCGCCGAGGCCGCGCAGGAAGATCATCATCGACAGCGAAACAAGGATCGGGTGAGCGCGCGTAAAGGCGATCACCAACCCCATGACGACGCCGCTCACTGCCCCGACGATGATCGCCAGAACCGAACCGAGCAGGAAGGCGCCGAGACCCGCATCCACCCCGCCATTCGCTTGCAGGACCCAGGCGAGCGTCAGCCCGGCGATGTTGGCGGTAAACGTGATCGCAAGATTGAGGCCGCCGGTCAGGATCGGCAGCAGCATGGCGAGCGTCAGAAGCCCGAGTTCGGGAAGCTGGAAGGCGACTGAGCCGAAGGTGGCGGCACTGAGGAACTGCGGCGAGGCAATGCCGAAGACCAGCATGACGGCGAGGAAAGCCAGTCCTGGTCCCGCCATTTCCGGCCCAAGCAGGTTCTTTATGCGATCGACAACCGCGCTCATCGTCCGGTCCCCTTCTGGGTGAGGAAGGGCAACAGCCGTTCGATGCTGGTGTTGGAGAGCGTGATCGCGACCAGGATGATGGCGCCGATGATCATCTTGAAGGCGAAAGGCGAGACGCCCATCAGGTTGAGGCCGTTCTGCGTGATCGAGATCAGGAGCACGCCGAGCACGCAGCCGAGTACCGAGCCCTTGCCGCCGCCAAGGCGAGCGCCTCCAAGGACGACTGCCGCGAGCACATCGAGTTCGCGACCATAGAGTGCATTCGGTACCACCTCCTGCGCGTAGTGAGCCTGGATGAGGCCGCCGATGCCAGCCATCAGGCCAAGCCAGCCGAAGGCGATGAACTGCATGGCGCCGATGTTGATGCCGAAGCGCCGGGCGCCTTCTGGATTGTCGCCGAAGGCGTAGAGTTGGCGGCCGGTGGTGGTGCGGGTGATCAGTACCCAGGTGGCAATGACGCAGATCGCCATCACCAGCACCGGCAGGGTGATCTCGATCCAGGTTCCATCAGGCATCTCGCGTTCGAACAGGACGACGCGGTCCGTCAGCCAGTCCGGCAGGTCATAGATCGACACGCCCTTGGTGAAGAACATCAACAGGCCGAAATAGATGTTGAAGGTGGAGATCGTCGCCACGATCGAGATCACCCGGAAGCGGTGGATCAGGAAGGCGTTGACGGCACCAAGCAGGACGCCCATCGACCCGGCGATCAACAGCCCCGAGACCCAGCCGCCACCACCGATCCAGCCGAGCGCGATCGCCGTACCGTACTGCACCACGGACGCTGCGACGGCGAAGGAAATATCGATGCCGCCGGCAATCAGCACCACGAGCAGCCCGACGGCGAAGATGATGTTAACCGAGCTGATGTTGAGCAGGTCGAAGGCGTTGCCGAGCGAGAAGAAGTTGGCCGTCGTGACCGATAGAACGGCGCAGATCGCGATGATGACGCCCAGTAAGGACACTTCGGTCGCATGGGTACGGACGAAGCTAGGCATAGACAGCTCCTTCGATATCATCGAGCGAAGATGTGCGCGGATCATAGCTGCCGACGATGCGGCCCTGCGCCATGTGCAGAACGCGGTCGGCGTTGAAATAGACCTCAGGCACCTCGTCGGAGATCAGGATGATCGCGAGCCCGCTCTCGGCCAATCGGGCGACGATGTCGAAGATGCCGGCGCGCGCGCCAACGTCGACGCCGACGGTCGGAGCGTCGAGGATCAAAAGCTTCGGATCGGTTGCCAGCCACTTGGCGATTGCCACACGCTGCTGGTTGCCACCCGAAAGGGTCGAGATCGCATCCTGCTGGAGGCCGATCTTGACGCCGAGATCGGCGATCCAGCGGCCGACAAGGCTGCGCTTGCGCTCTTCCGAGAGCAGGCCGCCGGAGAGGACCTTATCGAGCGAGCTGATGACGAGATTGTCGGCGATTGGCTGCGGCTGAATGAGACCGAGCGAGAGCCGGTCCTCCGAGAGATAGGCGACGCCCGCCTCGATCGCGTCGCGGTTCGAGGAGAAGCGGATCGGCTTGCCCTCGATCGAAATCGAACCCGATGCAGGCTTCAGCATACCGAAGAGCGTCAGCGCCAGTTCCGTGCGCCCGGAACCAAGCAGCCCGGTAATCCCGAGTGTCTCGCCACGGCGCACGGTCAGCGAGATATCTTCGAACTGGCCAGGGCGCGACAGTCCCTTCACATCGAGCACGGCCGGCTGCCCATCGCGCGACTTCGCACGCACCTGCTGGTCGAAGGTCTTGCCGGTCATCAGCTCGGTGATGCGCGATTGGGTCATGCTGGCGGCGGGGTAGACGCCGACCAGTGCGCCATCGCGCAGCACCGTAATCCGGCTTGAGATCTCCAGCACTTCGGCAAGCCGATGGCTGACGAAGACGACGGCGACGCCGGAGGCGGAAAGACCGCGAACGATATCGAGCAGGTGATCGGTTTCCGATTGGGTCAGCGATGCGGTCGGCTCGTCCATGAAGACGAGCTTCGCTTCGCCGACGAGAGCCCGGGCGATCGCCACGATCTGGCGCTGGGCGATTGCGTATTCCTTGAGTGGCAGATCGACGTCGAGCGTCACGCCGAGGCGGGCGAGCGCATCCTTCGCGATCTGGCGCATGCGGCCGTAGTCGACAAGCTTTGGCCAGCGACCGAGCACCGTCTGGAAGGCGATATTCTCGGCAACGCTCATCTCCGGGAAGAGCGCCAGATCCTGCCAGATCACCTGGATGCCGCGGTCCTGCGCCGTCACCGGCGACATATGGGAGTAGGTTTCGCCATCGAACTCGATCGAAGCGCCATCGGCGGGGTGATAGACGCCGGTGATGATCTTGATCAGCGTGCTCTTGCCGCAGCCGTTTTCGCCGGCAAGGCAATGAACTTCGCCCGGGCGCACGTCGAAGCTCACATTCTTGAGCGCTCGGACGCCACCGAAAGTCATGTTGATGTCGCGCAGGGACAAAAGCGGCCTTTCGCCTCCTCCCGCGGTCGCAAGCTGGTGCATGTGTCTGTGCCCGTAAACCACGTTAAGTTGGAGCTGGATGCGGGCGGAAAACCGCAAACACGTTTCCTCAGCCCGCTCCTGTACCGTTGAAGGGACTTGCCAGGCCGGCCGGAGCCGGCCCAGCAGCCGGGAGAACCCTCAAACTTTGGACCTCAGAGGCCCATGGCCGCGAGATCCGCGACCGTCTCCTTGTTGATCGGCACCAGTTGGTCGACGATGATATTGCGGTTCTCGAAGTCGGGCTTGACCTTGCCGAGACCTTCGATCTCGTCGCCGTCCTTGACCTCCTCGCCCTTCATTAGCTTGTCGGCAAGGGTGACGAAAACTTCGCCCGCCTGCTTCGGATTCCACATGAAGCCGCCGGAAATCGCGTCGGACTTCACCAGCTTCTGGCCCTGGCCGGGTGAGAAGGGACCGAGCACGAAGATCTCGCCGACCTTGCGGCGCTCTTCGACGGCGCGGCCAGCGCCGATCGGACCCTGGCTGCCGAAGGCGAGGAAGCCTTTCAGGTTTGGATGGGCGGAGATCAGGTCGAGTGCGGTCGACCGGCTCTTATCGACGTCTTCAGCAACGCCGTAGCGGTCGCCGACCAGCGTCATCTCCGGATAGTTCTTCTTGATGTAGGCGATCGCCGCATCGGCCCAGGCATTGTGCAACGGCACGGTCAGCGAGCCGACGAAGACGGCATATTCGCCCTTGCCGCCCATCTTCTCGGCAAGCAGCTTGCCATGCGCCTCACCGAAGCCGGTCGAGGATGCCAGTTCGAAGTCCCAGTCGGCACCCTTCTGGCTCGGCGATTCATGGGTGATGACGATGATGCCTTTTTCCTTGGCCTTAGTGAGCACCGGCTCGAGCACCTTGGCATCGTTCGGCACCACGCCGATCACCTTCACGCCTTGTGCAATGAGGTCTTCGATGGCGCGCACCTGCAGCGCCGGATCGGCGCTGGTCGGGCCGACCATGAAGGCGTCGATGCCGAGCTTCTGGCCGCGCTCCTTGATGCCCGCTTCCATGGCGTTGAACCATGGGATACCACCGATCTTGACTACGACGCCGACCTTGCCGGCATCTTGAGCAAAGGCAGCCGCAGAGCTGGCAAGCGCCAGCGATGTCGCCAGGGCGGCGACGAGAATTTTCCTGATCATGTCTCTCCTCCACTCGTTCCCAAGAAGGAACGCGCCCGGTCGCCATCTAAGCGCCGGCCTCCAGTTTCAAACCATCACTGGCGAAGTGCTTCCTCGCCTCCCTGACGGCCGCCTCCTCAGACGGCACCAACAAATTGCACAATCGATATTTCTTGTTTGCACAATCGATGGTGCAAGAACTATTGTGCAGACTTAATCTTTCGTCAAGGGGAAATCGGCACTAAAACGATCAAGGGAGAAAACGATGACCAGCAGCAGCAAAAAGAAAGCGACGATCTACGACCTGTCGGTGTTGTCGGGGAGTTCACCCTCAACCGTAAGTGCAGTCCTGAACGGCTCCTGGCAGAAGCGCCGGATCAAGGAAAGCACGGCGGAACTGATCCGCAACCTCGCTGAAACGCATCAGTATACGGCCAACCGCCAGGCGCGTGGTTTGCGCAGCTCGCGCTCGGGCCTGATCGGCCTGCTCTTACCGATCCACGACAACCGTTATTTCTCGTCGATGGCGCAAACCTTCGAGGCGCATGTCAGAAGCAAGGGACAGTGCCCGATCGTCGTCAGCGCCAGCCGCGATCCGAAGGAGGAGCGCAAGACCGCGGAGACGCTGATCTCCTATTCGATCGATGAACTCTTCATCTGTGGCGCCACGGATCCCGATGGCGTGCACGAGGTCTGCGAGGCGGCCGGCCTCAAGCACATCAACATCGACCTGCCCGGCACCAAGGTTCCTTCGGTCATCAGCGACAACTACGAGGGCGGACGGATGCTGACGGAGGCGATCATCCGTCACTTCCAGGCAACGAGCGCGCTGGAACCGCATGAACTCTACCTCTTCGGCGGCCGCAACGACCATGCCAGCCGAGAGCGTATTCGCGGGTTCCGCGCCGTCAAAAACGAACTGCTCGGCGCCGATCCGGACGAATGCATCCAGCCGACCGGTTATGCGCCGAACAATGCCAGGCTTGCCTTCGAGGCCTTCTACGAAAAGCACGGCAAACTGCCGCGCGGCCTCTTCGTCAACTCGTCGATCAACTTCGAAGGCCTGCTGCGCTTCATGGCAGGACATCCGCACGAGAACTTCGCCGACCTCGTCGTGGGCTGCTACGATTACGATCCCTTCGCATCCTTCCTGCCCTTCCCCGTCATCATGATCCGCCAGGACGTCGAGGGCATGATCACCAAAGCCTTCGACGTCATCGAGGAGGCCCGGCCCCAGCCGCGGATCCACCTCATCCAGCCCGAACTGGTGCAGCCGCGAACGGCGCTGACCGGCCCGCTCGATGCACTAAAGGACATCGAATAGGCCGCCTGACCAGTGCTTTCTCAGCCAACAGCACTTCTAAACAACAAAATCATCTGTACAGACCACTAAATTCCACGTATTAATTGGCAATGGATGCGATTGACAGAAAAATCATCGAAATTCTCACTGAAGATGCGAGGCGGTCGCTGACTGACATCGGCGCTGCGGTGGAGCTTTCGCCCTCCGCCGTCAATGAGCGCATTCGTCGGCTCGTCGCCAATGGCGTGATCCGAAACTTCACGCTGGAACTCGACCATCGCGCGCTTGGCCTCGACGTGCTTGCCTTCGTCTGGGTCGGCCTGGCGCCCGATGCGGACGAGGCGGCGTTCCGCGCCTTCATGGCCGATCATCCGGCCGTGGCCGAATGCCATCACGTCACTGGCGCCTGGTCCTATTGCGTCAAGGTCCGGATGCCGTCGCTCGGCGATCTTGAGCCGTTCCTTGCCGAACTGAAGCGCCAGCGGTTCCTGGCGCGAAGCGAAACGGTGATCGCGCTGTCAACCGTGCGGGAAAGCCTGGCAACGACTGCATCGCGCGCCTGAACGGACGCGTAAAGACTGGTGAAACATTTTTGAACTGCCGCACATGTTCCATCCTTGATCTGGATGGATTGAGCCATGCCGCGGCCGGAGCCCTATGCCCATGTCTACATTGTTGTTTGGAAAAAGCCTCCTGGTCGGTCTCGCGGTCGCGGCCCCACTCGGCCCCATCGGAGCGCTCTGCATCAACCGTACGCTGGAGCGCGGCTTCTGGGCGGGCGTCGCCGGTGGGCTAGGAACAGCCGCCGCCGATGCCACCTATGCAGCGCTTGCCGCGATCGGTTTCGCCGCCTTTGCGGCGGTGCTTTCCATGATCGCAACACCGCTCGGCCTCGCCGGCGGACTGTTCATGATCTGGCTCGGCTGGAGCGGATTGCGGCCGAAACCGGTGACGGCCGCGGCCGACGTCGGCGGACGCGATCTGGTCCGCACGACCATCGCCACCTTTTTCCTGACGATGACCAGCCCGGCGACGATCCTCTCCTTCGCTGCGATCTTTGCCGGCCTCGGCCTTGCCGAAGCAGGCGATGCGTTGAGCGCCGCCATCGTCGTCGTGGGCGTCTTCCTAGGCTCGCTCGGCTGGTGGTTCTTCTTGAGCGGCGGGGTGGCGATTGCCCGAACACGGCTGCCGGACAGCTTCGTCGCCTGGGTGTCGCGCCTCTCCGGCCTGGTCCTAATTTCCTTTGGGATCATCGCCATCGCCGCCGCCGCCAAGGGGTTGTTCTAGAACAATTGGCGCAGCCTACCCGGCTCGCCAACGATTTGCAGCCTGGCCGTTTCTCGTCAAGTCGGGGGCTTCACGGCCTCCACGTGCCACCACTTGGGCCGTGCGGAACGGTAGCTGTGACCGGCCGGGATCAAGTCGGCGGAATTCGTCTTGTCGAAGATGCCGAGTAGTAAGGCAACGACCGGTGCATCGTCGATCGCCCCAATGCTGCTGTCACAGGCCGGGCAGAAGGCGCGGCTGGAATAGTCGGACGAGCGGTAGACCGAAGGGGTACCGCCCGTACCGGTCCACGCAATCACATCCTTGTCGAACTCGACCCACGCCACCGCAGCGCGCCCGAATGGCGCTGGCACATCTTGCACGAACATGTGTGCGGCTTGCCGGGCGCCCCTTTGGCCTCGAAGCGGATTGCTCCGCAGAGGCAGCCTCCGGTGAAAAGCGGTTTCTTCTTCCCAGCGGCAACGGTCGTCATAGGCCAATCTCCAGCAGCATACATGATTCGAAATGCGCCACCGTACGTTGCATAGGCCGCCAAAGAAAGCCGAGGGTCGCGGGCGAAATGCGCCCGGTTCAATAGAACCAGGCGCCGATGTCGCGAAACGCCCGCTTGCTCTGGTCGCGTCGGTTGCCCTCGGGCGCAGCCTTGCCGTCGGCAACGGGAAGACGGAAACCGAAGGGCTCGGACGGCACCCCACCACGATCGCACCAATAGGCATCGAGATCAGCCATCATCATCTTCCGTCGCTTGCGGCGACGGCGATTGATCACATGCCTTTCGTTCGAAACCGCATGGATTGAGGCCGTTTGGCCTTCCGCCACCAGCCCCTGGAGGACGAGCAGTGCCGCATCCTTGGGGCGCAGACCGCCAAGATCGCGTGTTGCCGTTATCAGCGCTCGTTTCGCGTCTTCGCCCTTCGGCCCCTGCATGCCGCCCATCGCAAGGCTGTATGTATCGTCGTTACAGCGGACGAAGACGAAACCGACCGTGCAAAGCGTGTATTCGTCACTCTGACGACGAAGCCGGATTGCGAAGGCGCCTTCGTGGCGGGCACCGCAATGATCCGCCAATTGCAGCTGAATGCGATAGTTTTCGCTGCGACCGGAGACCGTTCCCATCTCCAGCGTGCCACCGCGCCAAAGCGCCATCAGCGAGCGGCGCGAGAGGACTTCGCTTGCAACGTCGAAATGATTGAGCATCAATTCGAGCCGCTCTGGCGAGGATGCACCGTGCAGGAAGAAGGTCGGGATCGACTTGCGCACGAGATCGTCGTGCGGCAGCCCCAGGCGATAGCGTTCGCCGAACTCGCCGAGAAAGGCGATCCAGCGCGCCGTAAGCAAGGGATGGCGCACAAATCGCATCGAAAAGACGACGGCGCGTTTCAGGCTCACCCGGAAGCCGAGCTTCAGGACGTGACCCAGGATCGATACCTTGGCTTGCGACCGATCTCTGACGACCGGCCCTGAAACCAAGCGTCCGGAAGACGATAGCGGCTCACCGCCAAACGTTGTGCTATCCTGAGAGGACAACCCCAGATCGACGCTGTATTCCTGCCTGATTTCCAGGGACATGGTGCAATCCTTGAGAGCAAACTCTGCCGGCCGGATTATTCGGCCAGCCTCGGTTTGCCCGTGGACTGTCAAGGATTTGCGGAGATGTGGTCGGCAATTGAGCGCGGTACCTGCGGGCCGGGCGAGACGTCCGGAGGAGCTGACGCCCTCCGCGCTCGGCGCCAGGAAGCGGCACTGCCGGCGCCGGGCCCTAGGCCAGGATGGCGCGCGGCAGGACGATCGTGATCACGGCGCCACCGCCGGCGCGGGACGCGAATTCCAGCCGCCCGCCATGCGCCTTGGCGATCGCCTGCACCACGGAGAGACCGAGACCGGTGCCTCCCGTTGCCCGCGACCGCGAGGCATCGCCGCGCCAGAAAAGATCGATCGAATGGGTCGAGACATCGTCCGGCAGTCCTGGACCGCGATCCAGCAACCGGATGAAGGCCTCGTCAGCGCCGCGTCGGCCCGTCTCGCACCGCAATACCCCGCCACTGGCTGCGTAACGCGTGGCGTTCTCGATCAGCGCCAGCAGAGCCTGGCGCAGGCGTTGCGAATCTCCCGAGACCCGGACCGGTTCCAGCGCCGTCTCGACCGACATGCAGGCCGAGCCAAGCAAGGTGCAGGACGCGCCGAGAACCTGGGAGGCCTCGGCAGCGAGATCGACCGATTGACGTTGCGTGACCAGCTTCTGGCCGGCGGCGAGCGAAAGGGTGCGCAAGTCCTCGACCAGGGCGGAAAGCCCCTCCACCTGGAGCAAGAGTTGCTGGATCCTTTCCTGTTCGAGAGGAAAGACGCCGTCGGCCATGCCCTGAAGGTTGCCCTGAAGGATCGTCAACGGCGTGCGCAACTCGTGGGCGACCGCCATCGTGTTGAAACGCAGTCGGCTTTCCATGTTTTCGAGCTCGGCCGCCAGTTCGTCGAAGGTCTTCACGAGCGTTGCCACCTCCTTGGCACCCTTGCGGATCGATCCGACGCGCACGGCGAAATCGCCCGCCCTGAGATTCTGCGTCGCCTGGGCGAGCACCTCGAGCGGCCGGCTGATCTTGCGCGCCAGCCAGTAGCCGACGAGACCGCAAAAGGTCACCGCGGTCGCCCCGAAGCCGAGGATGATTTTGTCCACCTCCCAGTTTGCCCACTCCTCGAGTTCGGGCATTGTCGAAAGCAGTTTCTGCAGCGATTCCTGGCTCGGCAGCTTGCCGGAATTGAAATCGGTATAGGCCTGAGCCGCTTCCGGCGGCATCCGCTCCAAGAGCCGCGCCTCCAGCCGCGGCTCCATGTAGTCGACGCCGGCATAGATGATGAACACGCTGATGATGAGCAGGACGATCGTCACCAGGGCCGTGAGAATGCCAAGCGGCAAGCGCGAGAGGCTGATCTTCATCTTGGCTCCACGAAGCGATAGCCGACACCGCGAACGGCACTGAAAAGACCGCTGGCGCCCAGATCCTCGAGCTTGCGCCTGAGATTGGCGATATGGGTATCGACCGTTCGGGCCAGCGCATCGCTGTCCGGCAGGCAGGCGTCGAGGATATCGGCGCGGTCGAAGGCATGCGTCGGGCGGCGGATCATGTGGGCGAGGATGCGGAATTCGCTGAGCGTCAGCGGCACCGAGTGGCGGCGGCCGCTCTTCTCGACGAAGGCGACATGGGCATCGAGATCGACTTCCACGTTCTCGAAGCGAAGCACCGTCGCGCCGGCGCCGTTTCGGGTGCGCCGGAGAACCGCATTGACGCGTGCTACCACCTCCTGCGGGTTGAACGGCTTGACCACATAGTCGTCGGCGCCGAGCCTCAGGCCGGTCAGCCGGTCGAGATCCTCGGCCAGCGCCGTGACCATGATGACCGGTGTATTGCCCTCACGTCGCAGGCGGGCGAGGACTTCGAAGCCGTCGAGCTTCGGCATCCGCACGTCGAGCAATACCAGGTCGGGCGACAGCACCGCATGATGCGTCAGCGCCGTCTCGCCATCGGCGGCACGTACCGTCCGGAAACCATCGCGCACCAGATAGGCATCAAGTATCTGCGCGATTTCCGGCTCGTCCTCCGCCAAAAGGATGAGACCCTTGTCGACCATAAAGCAACTCCCTGGCCCGATGTTGTGATCCGCAGCTTATGGGATGAATAGATTCGAGTTGCAATTCGCCCGCACGGCACTGCCGTCCTTTAGCTGGCTTTCCGGATAGAGCCCCCGACAAATCTCCGCCGTTTCTTGACAATCGGCATCGGGGCTTCAGGGACATTGATAGATGGCTCCGCCAAATTTCAATCAAAAGATGTGCAAAGCTACCGCCCTGCTCGGCGCGTCAAGCTCTCCATGATCCTCCACTTAGCCTTGACAGAGCAAAGCAAATGTCCGGCCCGCACACCCCGACAATCTGCGAGCGACCGGCATGTCCAGCCTCTTTCCCTCCACAGTAATATCTTCAAACAGCATCCGATGGTTGCGCGCGAGCCCACGTCAATGGGCTGGGCAAGCCCGTGCCCGCGTTGAAGATCAGCCAATCGCCGTTGCTGGCGCACTGGCCATTTGCGCGGCTTTCGTCTTCATGGCCTTTCCCGATATCGATCTCGTCGTTTCGCGCTGGGCGGCGTCCGCGGCAGGTGATTTCCCGCTTTCCCGAGAGCCTGCGCTCAAGGCACTTCGCGACTTCAATCGCGTCCTGCCCTTCTTCATTCTGCCCTGCGTCCTGGCCCTGTTGATGATGCAGGCGATTGCACTGGGCCGCCGATTGCTGCGCCCGCACAAGGCACTGTTCTTTCTCACCTTCTACGCCATTGGCCCCGGGCTGCTCGTCCAGGCCCTGAAGCGGCTGATCGGCCGCGCCCGCCCCTACGACATCACGGACTTCGGTGGCACCCTGCCCTTCACGCCCGCCTGGCAAGTCTCCAGCGCCTGTTCGCGCAGTTGCTCCTTCGCATCCGGCGAATCCGCAACGGCGATTGCCCTCATAGCGCTCGCGCTGCTTCTGCCCCTTCAGTGGCGACGCCTGGCGATCATCGCGCTCATCCCGCTGATCCTCGCCTTCTCGCTCAACCGGATCGTGTTTGGTGCTCACTTCCTCTCCGACGTCGTGCTCGCCTGGCTGTTGATGCTGTGGCTGATGACGTGGCTCTGGGCGGTCTTCGCCGACAATGGCGAGCGCATCGATGCCGCCGTCCAACGGCTCGGGCGGCGGCGAAATCCGTAGATCCGCAGCCGACGCTCTACATCCGTTTCAGCTCGGAAAGACCAACTCGACGCTCGTTCCCCTCCCCGGCTGGGACAGTATACGGGCGTCGCCGCCGCTTTGTCGGACGAAGCCGTAGACAACGGCGAGACCGAGACCGGCACCGCCCTCCTCGTCACGCGTGGTGAAATAGGGCTCGAACGCCTTGTCCACGGCCTCCGGAGACATCCCGATCCCATCGTCGGTGACCGACACAACGACATCGGTCTCCACTCCCGCAGCACGGATCAGGATCGTCCCGCCCTGAGGCATCGCGGCAGCGGCATTGAGGCAGAGATTGAGGATCGCCTGCTCGAAGAGGGCGGCATCGAGATGCACATTGGGCAGGCCGTCGGCAATTTCGAAGGCGAGACGGCATCTTTCACCGACGGCGATTTCCAGCACGTCCGCCATGCCACGCAACACCGCACCGACCTCCAGCGCGCCCGGCTGGATCGGGTGCTGGCTGCCAATGGACAACATGCTGCTGGCAAGCGAACGCCCGCGATCGGCCGCCTTGCGAATGCGGGCGATGTGACGCTTCTGCCGATCGTTGAAACCGGTATCCCGTTCCAGCAACCCCAAGCTGCCGGTGATGATGCCGATCATGTTGCCGACTTCGTGGCTCACCTGATGCGTCATGCGCATGATTCCGTCCAGCCGCTGCGCCTTTGCCGCTTCGGCCTCCTGCCGGTCCATGTCGGTCACGTCCCGGGCCAAGAGCACAATGCCGCGATCCGGCTGCCGCGACAGCGAGACCTCTGTCACGCGGCCCGCGTCGGAGCGATGCCGCAGCACAAGTCGGTCGCCGAGCGTGCCCGCGTCGCGATCGGCGGGCAGCAGAGCCGGGTCGATCTCGGGCATCGGGCTCACGAAGTTGCGCAGCGGCAGCTTCCTTGCCGAGCCCGGCCAGCCGACGAGTTCCATGACGCGGCGGTTCATCGTGATCGGTTTGCCGCCGGGATCGAAGAGCGCGATGCCTTCGTTCATGTTGCGAAAGGTTGAGCGGATGGTGCGCGCGGCGGCCTCGGCCGTACGTCTGAGCCGCGAAACACGCGCGACACTTTCGCGAAAGGCACTGAAGGCTTCGAGCAGCTGGACGAGCTCCGTTTCCGTCCCCTTGTATGTCGGCGCATCGACGTCCCGGCGCCCCTCCGCAAGTGCGTTCATCCCATTGGATAGCGACACGATCCCACGCGAGACGCGCATGACCGAGCGAATGGAGAAGACCGCCATGACAAGCACGAGCAGTGCCGCGACGGCGACGATAACAAGCAGGCGGCTCAGAGCATTGGAGGTCGACACGAGGTCGTCATTGAGGCCGCGGGCGACCGCCTCGCTCTGTGTTTCCGTCGCATGCGAGAGGTCGCGCGACACGGTGTGCAATCGCGCAACGGCCGCGCGAATGGCGAACATCTCCAGCAGATACTGGGTCTGCGCTTCGAAGACCCGTTCATAAGGCGCGAGTTCGGTAGCGGAAACCCGGATATCGGGTGCCGCATGCTCAAGGCGCGGCACCGTTTCGGCAATATAGCGGCGACGCAATTCGCCGAGCTGGAACAGGCTGTCGGAGTTGGATGCCGATTGCACGATCCCATTGAGGCGGTGGCGGAAATCGGCATCGGCCATGCCGCTGCCGGTCGCGATCTCGCCAAGTGCGGCTGCCGCTTCGGCCTTATGCTGCTGCGCCGATTCCGCGTCGCCGGCAAGCGTCATCGTCTGCGTGCGGATGGTTTCCAGAAGCTCGACGATATGCCCGTTGGCAAAACCTTTGACGGCCGCATCGCCGTTCTGCGGCGCCATGGCGCGCAACAGCGCATCGACCTGCGCGACCACCGAGCGGCTTTCGCTCGAAACCCGGTAGGGCGAAGTGGCGTTCATCAGAAACGGCGCGCTCGACACAAGATCGGAAACCTGGCGCGACACGAGCGAGGCCTTGGCAAGGCTGGTGAACGCCTGCAGCCCGTAGGCCGCCATCTCGTCGCGCGCCCGTTGCAGACCAAAAACTGCGACCGTCGCAAGGCCGAAGACGAGCACGCAGATGAAGGCGATAGCGAACGGGAGCCGGAAGGCAATCGACGAGAGAAAAGGGCGAACGATCACGACTTCGGCTCGCCGTCGTCGGTATCGAGCACGTAGCCCTTGCCGCGTCTCGTCTTGATATGGCGCGGCAGGTCGGGATTGCGCTCGATCTTGCGCCGGAGCCGGAGCACGAGCACATCGACGTTGCGGTCAATGTAGCGGTCGCTTTCGGCGCCGAGGCGGTCGAGGATCTGCGCGCGGCCGACCGGCATGTTCGGCGTCTCTGCGAGGATTTCGAGAAGCGCGAACTCGGCACTCGTCAGCGACCTCGACGGATCGGTCAGGCAAATCGCCCGGCGGCTCCTGAGATCGATCGACCAGTCGCCGAGCTTCATCGATGCCGGCTCGGTCTCGCGTTCGCTTTCCCGCTCCGGCTTGAGCGAGGGATTAGTGCGACGAAGAACGGCCTTGATGCGCGCCGTCAACTCGATCGGCTCGAACGGCTTGACGACGTAGTCATCCGCCGCCGTCTCCAAACCCAGCACCCGGTCCGCAGCACTGCCTGCCGCCGTCACCATGACGATGCCGATATTGGTGCGGGCCCGCAGCCTTTGCGCAAAGGTGCGGCCCGAAGTGCCCGGCAAATTGTGGTCGACAAGCACGAGATGCACCGCCTCGCGCGCCAGGACATTAGCTGCTGCTTCCGCCGACGGCGCGGTCAGGGGCAGCCAACCTTCTGCCTCCACCAGATCGGAAATAAGCTCCGACATGTCCGGATCGTCCTCGACGATCAGAATCCGTATCCTCTCACTCAGCATGCACGTCCTCCCGCCCCCATCATAGGCGGGGCCGTCCCAATGTTCAAAGCAGCTCGCATTATGTGATCTGTCATATTTGTAATCTTTGTAACTTTGAAACGGCGGAGAGCGCCCAACGCTGTAAGAACGGTAACCATTCTCCGATTGCGGCAGGCGGGGAATACCGACATCCTGACTGCGGAGATTGGGACGGCAGCGTTCCAAATGGGAGGACATCGTGAGAAGCATCACCGCTATCGGCGGGTGCGTGGCCCTGTGGCTGTGCACCGCCACAACAGGCATGACGGCGCCGGCGCTCACCGTGCTGTGCGGTGTCGACGAAGCGTGGTGTGCGACGATGAAGACGGCGTTCGAGACGAAGTCCGGCCTCGAAATCTCGATGACCCGCAAGAGCACCGGCGACATCCTCAACCAGCTGCGGGCCGAGAAAGACGCGCCGACCGTCGATGTCTGGTGGGGCGGCACAGGCGACACCCATCTGCAGGCTGGATCCGAAAACCTGCTCGAACCCTACAAGCCGGCGCACGAACGCGACATGCTGCCGTGGGCTCAGAACTTCTTCGCCATTTCCGGCGGCCGATCGGCGGGCATCTATGCCGGGGCGCTTGGTTTTGCCTACAATGCCGATCTGCTGCAGGCGCTGAAGCTGCCGGCACCGACCTGCTGGAAGGATCTTGCGGACAACGCCTATCGCGGCCGCATCCGCAGCGGCAACCCGAATTCCTCCGGCACCGCCTTCACCACGCTCGCAACCCTGGTGCAGCTTTTCGGCGAAGACGAAGCCTTCCGTTTCCTGGCAGCGCTCAATCGCAACATCGACCAATACACGACCGCCGGCTCCGCCCCCGTCAAAGCGGCCGCCCGCGGGGAAACGCTGATCGGCATTTCCTTCATGCACGACGCGGTCACGCAGAAGCAGGCTGGCTCGCCGCTCGTCATCGTCGCGCCCTGCGAGGGCACCGGCTACGAAATCGGCGCCGTCAGCATCGTCAAGGGTGCCCGTCATCTGGAGGCGGCGAAAAGCTTCGTTGATTTCGCGCTGAGCCCGGAGGGCCAGGGCACGGGGGCTGCCTCCGGACAGAACCAGGTGCCGTCCAATGCGCGCTCGAACCTGCCGCTCGCGGCACCCGATATCTCGATGATCAAAATGGTGGACTACGACTTCGCCACCTTCGGCTCGCCGGAAGAACGAAGTCGCCTGCTCAAAAGGTTCGATGCGGAGATCACAGCGACGAACTGACCGGGCCGAATAAACTTGAGCGAGGTGCGAGCGGAAAACCGCACAGACTTATCCTCATCTCGCTCCAGCAAACATCCGAAACCGTGAACGTGCTGCCCGGCGGGCAGGCCGATGGCCACGCCGTGTCTCGTTCGCGCCCACATAAACCAAGGCAACAGGAGGATGCCCCAATGAAAACAATGACCCTTTCCCTCATGCTCTTTACCGGCACGGCGCTCGCCGCGCTACAGGCTCAGGCTGCCGGCAGCCTCAACCTCATCTGCTCAGCAGACGTGGTGATCTGCGAGCAGATGACCGGCGACTTCCAGAAGGAGACCGGCATCAAGGTCAACATGGTTCGCCTGTCCTCGGGCGAGACCTATGCCAAGATCCGCGCGGAAGCCCGAAACCCGAAGACCGATATCTGGTGGGCCGGCACCGGCGACCCGCATCTGCAGGCCGCCTCCGACGGCCTGACACTCGAATACAAATCACCGATGCTCGATCAGCTTCAGGATTGGGCAAAGAAGCAGGCTGAAGGCTCGGGGTACCGCACGGTTGGCGTCTATGCCGGCGCGCTCGGCTGGGGTTATAACACCGAGATCTTTTCGAAGAAGGGCCTGAAGGAACCCAAGTGCTGGGCCGACCTGCTCGACGCATCGTTGAAGGGCGAGATCCAGATGGCGAACCCGAACTCGTCCGGCACCGCCTATACTGCGCTTGCCTCGCTGGTGCAGATCATGGGCGAAGACCAGGCCTTCGAATATCTGAAGCAGCTCAACGGCAATATCGCACAATACACCAAGTCGGGTTCCGCACCGGTGAAGGCGGCGGCGCGTGGCGAAGCCGGCCTCGGCATCGTCTTCATGCACGACGCGGTGGCCCAGACCGCCGAAGGCTTCCCGATCAAGTCGGTCGCGCCCTGCGAAGGCACCGGCTACGAGATCGGCTCCATGTCCATCATCCGCGGTGCCAAGAACCTGGAGAGCGCCAAGGCCTGGTACGACTGGGCGCTGAAGCCCGAAGTGCAGTCGCGCATGAAGGACGCCAAGTCCTTCCAGTTGCCGTCCAACAAGTCGGCCGAAGTGCCGAAGGAAGCGCCGAAGTTCGAGGACATCAAGTTGATTGACTACGACTTCGCCACCTTCGGCGACGCCGAAAAGCGCAAGGCGCTGCTCGAGCGCTGGGATCGCGAAGTGGGCGCCAGCGCCAACTGATCGCAGGATCGGCCGGCCGGAAAAGCGATCCGGCCGGCACCCCGGCATAGACGTTAGTTCGTCGGCTCCGGTCTCTGATCGGGCGCCCTAACGGCATTCCATTTTCATCTCAATTCACGCGAGGACCATCATGGAACATCGCAACCGCAGGCTCGACCTCACCCTCGGGCTCGGACTGGCAGCCTTCCTGCTGGTCCCATGGTATCGCATCGAAGGTGGCTTCTTCGGGCTCGGCTGGCTTGCCGATTTCCCCGGGGATCCGGCCGTGGCCCCCGGCCTGATGCAGATCTTCGCCCATGGCCGGTCATGGCTGGCCGTGACACTGGTGCTGCTCGGCATCTGCGCGGCAGCGCGTTTTGTCAGCGATCCCGCGCGCCGCGGGCTTCTGCTTGCTGTCGCCGGCGCAACGGGTGTCCTCTATCTCGCCCTTCAAGGACTGGCGATCGGCTTCACAGGCTGGACCTGGACCATCAGCGAAAGCCTGTTCGGACCGCTTTCCGACGGTCAGCCTTCGATGGGCGCCGGCGCCGTATTGTCTGCCCTTGCCTTCATTCTCCTTTTTGCCTTCGGGCTTGCCGAGCGTGGCGTGCTCAAGGGCGACGCCTTCATCGTTGCGGCGATTTCGCTGCTCGTTTCCCTGGTCATCGTCTTCGTCTTCTATCCGGTCGGCAGCATGTTCGCAGCTTCCCTCCAGGATTTCGACGGCTCGTTCAAGCCTGACGGTTTCATTCGCAACATCCAGGACGGCTCGATCTGGAGCTTGAGCTGCGTCATCGGCGAAGGCCGCTGCGGCGTCGCCTGGCGCACCCTGTGGCTGGCGCTGATGACCGCATCAGGCTCGACGCTCCTTGGCCTTGCCTTCGCGCTTGTGGCCACCCGCACGCGCTTTCCCTTCAAGAAGGGCATGCGGCTCCTGACGGTGCTGCCGATCATTACCCCGCCCTTCGTCATCGGCCTGGCGCTGACGCTGCTCTTCGGCCGCGCCGGCGTCGTCACCGAGTTTCTGTCCGATGCCTTCGGCATCGAGCCCGGCCGCTGGCTCTACGGCCTTACCGGCATCTGGATCGCCCAGGTTCTCTCCTTCACGCCGATCTCCTTCCTCGTGCTGATCGGCGTCGTCGAGGGCGTCAGCCCGTCGATGGAAGAGGCGTCGCAGACGCTCCGCGCCGATCGCTGGCGCACCTTCTGGAACGTCTCCCTGCCGCTGATGAAGCCCGGCCTTGCCAACGCCTTTCTCATCGGCTTCATCGAAAGCATGGCCGATTTCGGCAACCCGCTGGTGCTCGGCGGCAGCCACGGCGTGCTTTCGACCGAGATCTTCTTCGCCGTCGTCGGCGCCCAGAACGATCCGTCCCGCGCAGCGGTACTCGCGATCATCCTGCTCTGCTTCACGCTCTCGGCCTTCCTTGCCCAGCGTTACTGGCTTGCGGGCAAGAACTATTCGACCGTTACCGGCAAGGGCGATTCCGGCGCCCACAGCGCGCTTCCACGCTCGCTGTCGATCGGCGTCCACGCCGTCGTCATCCCGTGGATGATCTTCACAGTCGTCGTCTACGGCATGATCCTCTTCGGCGGTTTCGTGAAGACCTGGGGCCTCGACAACTCGCTGACCCTCGATCACTACGCCAAGGCCTTCTCGATCTCGGTTGCCGACGGCGCGATCGCCTGGACAGGCGTTGCCTGGAATTCCTTCTGGACGACTATGGAAATCTCGCTGATTGCAGCACCCCTGACCGCCCTCGTCGGGCTGCTGACCGCCTATCTCATCGTGCGCCAGCGCTTCGCCGGCCGTGATGTCTTCGAGTTCGCGCTGATGCTGAGCTTTGCCATTCCCGGCACCGTCATCGGCATCAGCTACATCATCGCCTTCAATCTGCCGCCGCTCGAAATGACCGGCACGGCGTTGATCCTCGTCGCCTGCTTCGTCTTCCGCAACATGCCCGTCGGCGTGCGCGGCGGCATCGCAGCGATGAGCCAGCTCGACAAGAGCCTCGACGAGGCGTCGCTGACGCTTCGGGCGACGAGCTTCCGCACCTTACGCAGGGTCATCCTGCCGCTCCTACGGCCGGCGATCGTCGCGGCGCTCGTCTATTCCTTCGTCAGGGCGATCACCTCGATCAGCGCCGTCGTCTTCCTCGTCAGCGCCGAATACAACATGGCGACCGCCTATATCGTCGGCCTTGTCGAGAACGGCGAGTTCGGTGTTGCGATCGCCTATTCCTCGGCCCTCATCCTGGTGATGATCACCGTCATCACCGGCCTGCAACTGCTTGTCGGCGAACGCAAACTGAGGCGCGAAAACCGCGTCCTCAGTGCCGCGCCCGCCCGTTCGTCCTCCGCCACCCTTTCCCAGGAGAAAACCGCTTGAGCACTCATATGAGCACGCCGCGCACCGGCTCTGTCGTCTTTCAGAACGTGCGCAAGCAGTTCGGTGCCTTCACCGCCATCCACAACCTGTCGCTCACCATCGAGCCCGGTACGCTCGTGACCCTGCTTGGGCCTTCCGGCTGCGGCAAGACGACGACGCTGCGCATGCTTGCCGGGCTCGAGCATCCCTCCGCCGGCAAGATCCTGATCGGCGGCAAGGACGTGACCATGCTGCCGGCCAATGAGCGCGACGTCTCGATGGTCTTCCAGTCCTATGCGCTCTTCCCGCACATGTCGGCGCTCGACAACGTCGCCTATGGCCTCGAGTCCTCCGGCATCAAGAAGAAGGAGGCGCGCGAGCGCGCCGAAGATGGCCTGCAACTCGTCGGCCTGGGCGGCCTCGGCCAGCGGCTTCCCGCCGAGTTATCCGGCGGACAGCAGCAGCGCGTTGCCGTCGCCCGCGCCCTCGTGCTCGAACCGCAGGTGCTGCTGCTGGACGAGCCGCTGTCGAACCTCGATGCGCGGCTGCGCCGCAAGGTTCGCACGGAAATCCGCGAGTTGCAGCAACGTCTGGGCTTCACCGCCGTCTACGTCACCCACGACCAGGACGAGGCGCTTGCCGTTTCCGACCGCATCATCGTCATGAAGGATGGTGCGATTGCGCAGGAAGGAGCGCCGCGCGATCTCTACGAGACGCCCGCCTCGACCTTCATCGCCGACTTCATGGGCGAGGCCAATGTGCTGCCTTGCGAGGTCACCGCAGCCGAAGCTGGCCAGGCGACGATCCGCATCGGCGGCCTCGAACATCGTCTGCCCTCGAAGACCGCTCGGCCAGGGCCGTCGAAGCTTGCAGTGCGTCCCAATGCGGTGACCCTGACGCCGGCCAAGGGCGCAGCACTTTCCGGCACGATCAGCAGCGCTGCCTATCTCGGCGGCCATGTCGAATACGAGGTCGAAACGGCAACCGGCCTCCTGTTTGTTATCGATCAGGCCGTTGAGGACATGTTATCTCCGACAACGGAGGTCGCCATCGGTTTCCGCAACCGCGGCCTCGCTTTGATTGACGCATGACTTTTTTACAACTGGATACGAGAAGGACACTTGCATGACTGCTGAAATTGCCGGCCTCGACGCCCGGTTCGCGCTTGCCAAATCTATGGCCGAGGAGGCCGGTCGGCTCGCCTACGACTATTTCCTGAAGCGGGAAACGCTTGTCATCGAAACCAAGCGCGACGCTCACGACGTCGTCTCGATCGCCGATCGCAACGTCGAGACCCTGATCCGCGAAAAGATCGCCGCCGCGTTTCCGGATGATGGCGTGCTTGGCGAGGAGCATGGTCTTCTCGACGGCACATCCGGCTTTACCTGGGTGCTCGATCCGATCGACGGTACCACGCCCTTCGTCAACGGCATGCCGAACTGGTGCGTCTCGATCGCCGTCGTGCATGCGGAGAAGCCCGTCATCGGCGTGATCCACGCGCCCTGCCATCAGGAAGTCTATGCAGCGGCAACGGGCCGGGGCGCGACGCTGAACGGCAAGCCGCTTCGCCTCGACGGCACGCGCACGATCCGCAACGCCGTCACCGGGCTTGGCGCCAACGATCAGGTGAAACCCGGCGAGATGGGTGCCATCGTCGAGCGCCTGCTTTCGAATGGCGGCAACTTCATGCGCAACGGCTCCGGTGCGCTGATGATCGCCTATGTCGCCGCCGGTCGCCTCGTCGGTTACTACGAGCCCTATATGCATGCCTGGGACTGCCTCGGTGGCTACTGCCTGGTGAACGAAGCCGGCGGCTGGACATTGCCCTTCCCGACGTGCGGCGAGGCTTTGACGCATTGGTCTCCGGTCTTGGCGGCTGCGCCCGGCGCAGTCGACGACCTCATGAAGGTCGCCAATCTTGAAACGGCGGCAGCCTGAGCGCCTTAGCGGTGCTCACGTTTGACCGGGCGGCTTGTCGGCCTTTAGCCCGAACAGGCGGCCGAGCTCCAAGGGGAACGGGAAGATGACAGTCGAATTCTTCTCGCCCGCAAGGACGTTGAGCGTGCTCAGATAGCGCAGTTGCATCGCTTCAGGCTGCTTGGACAGGATCTCGGCAGCCTCGAGCAGCTTGGCGGCAGCCTGTTGCTCGCCCTCGGCATTGATCACCTTGGCACGCCTCTCGCGTTCGGCTTCGGCCTGGCGAGCAATTGCGCGGATCATGCTCTCGTTGATGTCGACATGTTTGATTTCCACGGT
This sequence comes from Ensifer sp. 22521, assembly GCF_052044795.1. NCBI lineage: Bacteria > Pseudomonadati > Pseudomonadota > Alphaproteobacteria > Hyphomicrobiales > Rhizobiaceae > Ensifer > Ensifer sp. 22521. The sequence goes on along the minus strand of NZ_JBQENM010000018.1, from coordinate 70,793 downwards.
CGCCACTTTGATACCCCAGGCATCCGTCTGGCTGTCGAGGATCTTCTGGATGTCTTCGTTCAGCCGGTCCCGCTCGGCCAACATCTCGTCGAGATCGTGTTTGCCAAGCACGGAACGCAGGGTCGTCTGCGCCAGCTGGCTGGTCGCCATCATGAAATCCTCGACCTGGATCGTCGACTTTTCCGCATCGATAACCCGGAAATAGATCACGGCGCTGACCCGGACCGAGACGTTGTCATGGGAGATCACGTCCTGGCTCGGCACATCCAGCACCCGGGTCCTGAGATCGACCCGCACCATCTGCTGCACGTAGGGGACGAGCAAGATCAGCCCCGGTCCCTTGACGCCGGTGAACCGCCCGAGCGTGAAGACCACTCCGCGCTCGTATTCGCGCAGGATCCGGATCGAATAGGCGATGACGAGAATGATGAGCACCAGCAACGCGGCAAAAGGAGCGAGGCTCCCAAACATGTCCATGACCATTCCTCCATTCCGGACGCTTTCGCCTGCGCCCACAGGATCCGCGGCGCTATGCCTTCTGAGCGTCGCGCACCACTTCGAGCGTCAGTCCGTTCCGCCCGACAACCTTTACATCCTCACCTCTCGACAGCGTTTCCGTGCTGACAGCTTGCCAGCGCTCGCCATGGGCGATGACGTAGCCGGCGGCCCCTGTCCAACTTTCGACCTTGCCCGCAATGCCGATCATCTGTTCGCCGCCGGTCACCACCGCGTGGCGCCGTGAGCTGAAGGCCAGCCGTGCGACCAACAGGCTGAAGCCGAAGCTTGCGACGGCAAGCCCCGCTAGCACGGACCAGGAGACCTGCAGGCCCGGCGTATCCGTGTCAAAGAGGATTGCCGCGCCCAGAACCAGTGAAACGCTGCCACCGGCGCCGAGCACGCCGAAAGACGGCGAATGCGCCTCGGCAACCATCAGGCCGATCCCAAGCAGGATCAGACCGATGCCGGCGTAGCTGACGGGCAGCACCGAAAGCGCATAGAGCCCGAGCAGCAGACTGATGCCGCCGATCGTGCCTGGCGCCACCGACCCCGGAGACAGGAACTCGAAGATCAAACCGTAAATGCCGATCATCATCAGGATCACCGCGATATTGGGATCGGTAACGACCGAAAGCAGCCGGGTGCGCCAGTCGGGCACGAAGTCTTCGGTGGCCAGCCCGGCCGTATCGAGCACGATCTCCAGCTGCCCCGCATGCACGGTGCGCCCGTTTGCCTGCTTCAAGAGATCGGCGATGGTGGTGGCGGTGAAATCGACGACCTTCTCCCTGACGGCCGCTTCGGCCGAGAGGCTTGCCGCCTCGCGCACCGCCTTCTCGGCCCAGTCGGCATTGCGCCCGCGCAGTTCGGCCAGTCCTCGGATATATGCCACGGCATCATTGACGAGCTTCGCCTCGGCAGCGTTCCGAACCGCCGGCTGTTTGCCGCCGTCCTTGCCGGTATCGCCATCCTTCCCCTGGCCGAACATGTCACCGCCGATCGCAATCGGCGTCGCCGCGCCGAGGTTCGTTCCCGGCGCCATCGCCGCGATGTGGCTGGCATAGAGGATATAGGTGCCGGCGCTCGCCGCGCGCGCACCGCTCGGCGCAACGTAGCTTGCAACGGGCACGGGGGAAGCGAGGATCGCGCGGATGATCTCGCGCATCGACGTGTCGAGACCTCCGGGCGTATCCATTTGCAAGACCACCAGCGGAAGGCGGCGCTGTTCCGCCTTCGTCAAACCGCGCCTGACATATTCGGCCGTGGCCGGGCCGATGGCACCGTTGACATGCAGCACCAAGGCGACCCGATCGTTTTCGGCTCGCGGCGAAGCTGGAAACGCGAATGACGTGATCAAAACAAGCAACAGCGTGAGGATTCGCAACATCCGTCGTCAAAACCTCGCATGCCCGACGCCTCCGAAGAGGACGTCCATTCGAGAATAATAGCACAACACAAGGTTAGGACGAAGCGAGGTTGCTACTGCATCGGTTGGATCCTCGGAGCAACGAGGTCAGCTCGCCTTGCTGCTGCGACGTGATGACAAGTCCGGCGATCGGAGTTATCTGCTAGTCTCCTTCCGCAATGATGCGTCACTGCTTGAGCCTCCCCGATTTCGACCAGAACAGGATCCCGGGTTTGGAGACGACCCTCTATCAGCCGATCAAGACCTTTCTCGAAGCCCGCGGCTACAGCGTCAAGGGCGAGATCGGCGGCTGCGACATGGTGGCACTCAGCGATGACGAGCCGCCGCTTGTCGTCATCTGCGAGCTCAAGCTGAGCTTCAATCTCGAGCTGATCCTGCAGGCCGTCGACCGCGCCACCGCCGGCGACGAGGTATGGATCGCCGCCCGTGTCTCGGCCAAAGGCAAGGGGCGGGAGAGCGATCGCCGGTTCCGCGATCTCTGCCGCAGGCTTGGCTTCGGCATGCTGGCGGTCGCCGACAACGGCATGGTCGACGTCATTCTCGCGGCCTCCGCGGTAATGCCTCGCAAGAACAACAGGAAGCGGTCGCGACTGATCAGCGAGCACCGCCGCCGCAAGGGAGACCCGACCGCCGGCGGTGCCACGCGATCGCCGATCATGACCGCCTATCGCCAGCAGGCGCTTGCCTGCGCGGCCGCCCTGCAGAGCGGCCATCAGCGCCCGCGTGATCTTCGCCCGGTCGCACCGGATGCCGCCAAGATCCTGCTTCACAACGTCTATGGCTGGTTCGAGCGGATCGACCGCGGCATCTATGCCCTGACGGAGCTGGGGGCCGAGGCGCTTCGCCGCTGGCCGCCGAGCGAGACGGCCACGACGCCGATCATCGAGACATCCGAAGCATGACGCTCACCGGGGCCATCGCATGAATCCCGCCCTTCGCATCCTCTGTCTTTGCCTTGCATGGCTGATGGTCGGACTGGGTGTCATTGGCGCCTTCCTCCCCGTCCTGCCGACGACTCCGTTTTTGCTTTTGGCGGCGGGCCTCTTCGCCCGCGCTTCGCCGCGATTGGAGCAATGGCTGCTCAATCACCGCGTCTTCGGGGCTTCGCTGCGGCTATGGCGTGAAAAGGGTGCCATCTCCAAGCGCGCCAAGACCGGTGCGGTCAGCCTGATGGCCGCTAGCTTCGGACTCTTCGTTTTCTTCGGCAATCCGAGCCTGACGCTGGCTGCGATCGTCGCGGCGTCGATGGCGCTTCCTGCACTGTTCATCCTGACGCGTCCGGCGGAATAGCCATAAAGGCAGCGGGACAAGATCCTGCGCGCCGTCCATGCAGGAAAACAATACTTTTCTTCTCAGGAAATACTTGGTCGCGATCGAAATTGGCGAGCTCTTCTTAAGCATGCACTTCATGAGCGCACGAATATTCATACTTAGTGTTTTTGTAAATCAAGATATATTTCGAACAACCCAAGAACAAAGTTGTACAAAGGTGCAATTTCCAGAGCGACCCGCTTTACTCGGCTGTTTTGGCCACCCTTTTCCCGGCACCGCTACCGCACCCATGCACCCCGAGGCCGGCCGGGGATTCGCGGGCCGTGCCGCGCTCTCCGGAGCGGCTCATGGTCCGATATCTCGCCTCGCGAAAAGAGGATAGCACCCCGAATCTGACGATTGGCGATTGACAAGCCGGTCGGGTTGGCTCCATCTGTTGCATTACAAAGGCAGCAATTCCGTAATAAAGGAATATGTGGAGGCGCACATGCCTGACATGCTGGTGAGCTTGTATTCGCCGATCCTCGGCGAACTCAAGCGAAGTACCCAAACCGACAAGGTGACTATTCGGCCCGCCTTGCCGCCGGAAATGCGCCTGGTCATCGATTGGGTGCGAGAGAATTTCAGCGAGAACTGGGCAAGCGAGGTGGATGTCGCCTTCACGCGCCGCCCCGTGGCGTGTCTCATTGCCGTCGACGACGGCAATCTGGTCGGCTTTGCCTGCTATGACACGACGGCGCCGGGCTTTTTCGGCCCGACGGGCGTCCACGGCGCAAGCCGCGGCAAGGGCATCGGCGTCGCCCTGCTCTCCAGTTGCCTCGACACCATGAAGACCCTTGGCCACGCCTATGCCTTCATCGGCGACGCGGGACCCGTCGATTTCTACGCAAAGACTGTCGGCGCCGTGCCGATCCCCGCCCCCGACAAAGGGATCTACCAGGGCATGCTGCGCCGCCCTTCCAAGTAATTTCAAATATCGGAGCCTCCCCATGTCCTCGACACCGCTTGCCCTCTTTGTTGGCATACCCAATCCCACGCTGTCGGATGACGAGTTTGCCCTGTTCCGCGAAACCAATCCGCTCGGCCTTTTCGTCGGCCGCCGCAACCAGCGCGAACCCGCGCAGACAAAGGCGCTGATCGAACGCTTTCGCGAAGCCGTCGGCCGCGAAGATGCCCCCGTCTTTACCGACCAGGAAGGCGGCCGCGTCCAGCATCTCGACGCCGGCCCCTGGCCGCTCTTCCGCTCGTTCGGCGAATTCGCCGAGCTCGCGCGCCACGATTTCGCCCTCGGCAAGAAGGCCCTTCGCCTTTCGAGCCAGGCCATGGGCACGATGATGAGTGAACTTGGTCTCACGAGCGGCTGCTCGCCGGTGCTCGACCTCGTCTTTGCAACAACGAGCTCGGTCATCGGCGCCCGTTCGTTCGGCGCCGATCCGGACTTCATTGCAGCCCTTGGCCGTGAGGTAGTCGATGGCCTGCTTGAGACCGGCAACATGCCGGTCATGAAGCACATCCCGGGCCACGGCCGGGCGACGCTCGATTCGCACAAGGAGCGGCCCATCGTCGACGCTTCGCGCGAAACGCTGACCGCCACCGACTTCAAGCCCTTCGTAGCGCTCCGCGACACGCCCTGGGCCATGGTCGCCCACGTCGTTTACTCCGCCTTCGACAAGGAACTGCCGGCATCCATTTCGCCAGTCATGCACGACGTCATCCGCAACAACATGGGCTACGACGGCGTACTCGTTTCCGACTGCATCTTCATGGAATCGCTCCGCGGCACCTTGCCCGAGCGCGTCCGCCAGGTGCTCGACGCCGGTTTCGACATCGCACTTCACAGCCACGGCACGCTCGCCGAGAGCGAAGCGGCAGCCAAGGCGGCAAGTCCGCTGACCGCCGCCGCCCAGAAGCGCATTGACGCCGGCAAGGCCCGTCTCGGCACGCTGAAGGTCGACGTGCGCGCGGCCCATGCGGAAGTCGAGGACATGTTCAACAGCGCCCTCGTCGCCTGACCAATCCGAAAATCAAAAGGGGAACTACCGTGAAAAAATCGCTTCTCGGCGCGGCCACCGCGCTTGCCCTCATCGCCGGCCCGGCCGCGGCACAGACCGTGCTCACCGCCAACATCGAACCGGCGACCACCTGGGTACGCAACTTCAACCCGTTCAACCAGACCTCGGCGCGCCAGAGCACCCTCGACTTCATCTACGAGCCGCTGGTCGTCTTCAACCGCTTCGACGGCAACAAGCCGATCTTCCGGCTCGCAGAAAGCTTCAAGCTTGCCGATGACCTGAAGTCGATCGAGTTCAAGCTCCGGCCGAACCTGAAATGGTCCGACGGCAAGCCGCTGACGGCGACCGACGTCAAGTTCACCTATGACTATTTGAAGAAGTTCCCGGCGCTCGATTTCGTCAGCATCTGGACCTTCATCGCCGGCGTCGAGGCCGTGGATGCTGAGACCGTGCGCTTCACGCTCGCCAATCCGAGCTCGCTTGCCGCCGAGCAGCTGGCGCAGCTGCCGATCGTTCCGGAGCACGTCTGGAAGGACATCGCCGAGCCGGTGACCTTCGCCAACGAGACACCCGTCGGCAGCGGCCCGCTGACCGAGATCCCGCGCTTTACCGGCCAGACCTACGACCAGTGCCGCAACCCGCATTATTGGGATGCCGCTACGCTGAAGATCGACTGCGTACGCTTCCCGCAGCTCGCCGACAACAACCAGATCCTGACGGCGACGGCCTCCGGCACGCTCGACTGGGGCGTTTCCTTCATCCCGGATATCGAGAACGTCTATGTCGCCAAGGATCCGGAGCACTATCACTTCTGGTACTCGCCAAGCAGCATGGTCGCCTTCCTGTTCAACCAGGAGACGGCGAACGAGAACAACCGCAAGGCCTTCAACGACGTGAAGTTCCGTCGCGCCGCCTCGATGGCGCTCGACCGCGGCACCATGGTCGATGTCGCAGGCTACGGCTACCCGACGCTCAACGAAGACCCGGCCGGCATGGGCGAGCTCTACAAGAGCTGGGCCGATCCGTCTGTTGCCGCCGACTTCGGCAAGTACGGCAAGTACGATGCCGATGCCGCCAAGGCGCTGCTCGACGAAGCCGGCTATGCCGACAAGGACGGCGACGGCTTCCGTGACAATCCGGACGGCAGCAAGATCGCCTTTTCGATCATCGTCCCGAGTTCGTGGACCGACTGGATCGACACGGTGACGATCGCCGTCGAAGGCCTGCAGGCCGTCGGCCTCGACGCCAAGATCGAAACGCCGGAGGAAGCCGTCTGGACCGGCAACCTCATCAACGGCACTTTCGACGCAGCGATCAACAGCCTGCCGGCGTCCGCCTCGCCCTACTACCCTTACAAGCGCGCCTTCAGCGCTTCGGACAAGGGCAAAACCCGCTTCACCGCGCAGCGCTGGTTCAATTCGGACGTCGAGGCGCTCCTGACCGAGTTCACCCACACGGCTGACCCCGCCAAGCAGAAGGACGCGATGAACAAGGCGCAGCGCATCGTCGCCGAGAACCTGCCTGTCATGCCGGTGTTCAACAACCCGAACTGGTACCAGTACAACACCAAGCGCTTCAAAGGCTGGGCGAACGCGGAAAACCCCTTCGTCAACCCGTCGATCAGCCGCACCAACCCGGCACGCTTGCTGCACCTGCTGGCGCTTGAACCGGTGAAGTAACCCGATCACAGACGCGGCGGTCTCACAGACGATGCTCCGGGAGGGCGCCTTGTCTTGATCCGGCAACAGTGGCGGGCGGTCTTCGTCCGCCACGCGATCGTCCTGGCTGTTGCCCAGACGGACGGTCCGACAAGAAGACAGCCCTGCCGCCTGACGCCAACACGCGGCGGTCGCAGTCGATGGAGTTCCCGATGGCCTTTCTGCTTCGCCGCCTCTGTTTCTACCTGGCGGCCTTCGTCGCGGCGGCGACGATCAACTTCTTTCTGCCGCGGCTGATGCCCGGCGATCCGGTGCAGATCATGTTTTCGAGCGCCGGCGCCGAGTTGCCGCCCGAGAGCCTGCAGGCCCTGAAACTGACCTTCGGCTTCGTCGACGGCCCGCTCTGGCAGCAGTACCTCACCTATATCGGCAGCATCTTCAGCGGCGATCTCGGTCGCTCGATCAAGTATTTCCCGCTGCCGGTGACGACGGTTCTCGGCAATGCGCTCGTCTGGACCGTGGGGCTGATGGGCACGGCGACACTCGTAAGCTTCGCGCTCGGCACCTTCCTCGGCGTTCTTGCGGCCTGGCGCCGCGGCAGCCTGTTCGACGTCATCGTTTCCGTCGGCGCAATCTTTGCGACCTCGGTGCCGGCCGTCGTCACCTCGCTGATCGTCGTCTTCACCTTCGGCTTCACGCTCGGTTGGTTCCCGACCGGTTATGCCGCCGACCCGGCGCTCGATCCGGCCTTCACGCTCGAATATTTTGGCAGCGTTCTCTACCACGGCATCCTGCCGATGCTGACACTCTGTGCGGTTCTGACCGGCGGCTTTGCCGTGACCATGCGCAACAACATGATCAACCTGCTCGGTGAAGATTACATCGTCATGGCCCGCGCCAAGGGCCTTTCCGACACCCGAGTGATGCTCTGGTACGCCGCCCGCAACGCGCTGCTGCCGACCGTCTCGAGCCTTGCGATCGCCATCGGCACGGTGCTCGGCGGTTCGCTGGTGACTGAGGTGGTGTTCAACTATCCGGGTCTCGGCAACATCCTTTACCAGGCGATCCTCGCCCGCGATTACCCCGTCATCCAGGGACAGCTTCTAATCATGACCGCCACGATGCTCGTCGCCAACTTTGTCGTCGATGTCAGCTACGTGCTGCTCGACCCACGACTGAAGAGGGCGTGATATGAAGACCTCCTCCTTCCCGCTCATCCGCAACCGCAAGGCCATGGTCGGCGCGCTGATCGTCGCCTTCATTCTGCTCGTGGCGATCGCCGCCCCGCTGCTGACCTCCTACGATCCGAGCGCCCGCGTCGGCCGGCCGCACCAGGCGCCGTCGCTGGAACATTGGCTCGGCACCACCCGCATCGGCCAGGACGTCTTTGCCCGCCTGATCTATGGCGCCCGCACCTCGCTTGCCGTCGGCTTCGGCGCCGGCCTCCTGATCACCGCCGTCGGCACCGCGCTTGGCATCATCGCCGGCTACCGCGGCGGCAAGGTCGACGAAGTCATCAGCTTCTTGACCAATATGGTGCTCGTCGTCCCGAACCTGCCGCTGCTGCTCGTGCTCGCCGCCTTCATCGGCCAGGCGAGCCCCTGGGTCATCGCCCTCATCCTCGGCGGCACCTCCTGGGCCTGGGGCGCACGCGTCACCCGCGCCGAAACGCTCTCGGTCAAGCAGAAGGACTATGTGAAATCCGCCGAGATGATGGGCGAGCCGCGCTGGCGGATCATGACCTTCGAGATCTTCCCCAACCTCATCTCGATCGTCGGCATCAACTTTATCGGCAGCGTGATCTTCGCGATCATCACCCAGGCAACGCTCGAGTTCCTCGGTCTCGGCGACCCCAAGGTCGTCTCCTGGGGCACCATGCTCTATGCCGCGCAGAAGGCCTCTGCCCTTTCGGTCGGCGCCTGGTGGGACATCCTGACGCCCTGCTTCGCGCTCGCCTTTCTCGGCATCGGCCTGTCGCTCCTCAACTTCGCCGTTGACGAGATCGCCAATCCGCGGCTTCGAACCGGCAACCGGCTCGGCCGCTGGCAGGCCCTTATCCGCTCTGGGGAGGGCCGCCTGTGGCCACGCCTCTGCTTTCCGTCAAGAACCTCACCATCGACTATATCGGCGAAACCGACGACTTCCGCGCCGTCGACGATGTCAGCTTCGATGTTGCCCCTGGCGAAGTCTTCGGACTTGCGGGCGAATCCGGCTGTGGCAAGAGCACCATCGCCTTCGCCATCAGCCGGCTGCACAAGCCGCCAGCGTTGATCCGCAAGCAAAGCGCCATCCTGCTCGATGGTCGCAACGTGCTCGATCTCGACCAGAAGGGTCTTGCCGACTTCCGCTGGCGCGAAGTGGCGATGGTCTTCCAGAGCGCGATGAATTCCTTGAACCCGGTGTTGCGCATCGAGCAGCAGTTCTACGACGTCTTGAAGACGCATAAGGGCATAAGCCGGGCCGCTGCGCGTGACCGCACTGCTGAAATGCTGCGGCTCGTCGATATTTCGCAAGACCGGATGCGCGACTATCCGCACCAGTTTTCCGGCGGCATGCGCCAGCGCATCGTGATTGCCATCTGCCTGGCGCTCGATCCGCGCCTCATCGTCATGGACGAACCGACGACGGCGCTTGACGTCGTCGTTCAGCGCGAAATCCTGCAGCGCATCAACGAGCTCCGGCGCAAGCTCGGCTTCGCCGTGCTCTTCATCACCCACGACCTCGGGCTGATGGTGCAGTTCTGCGACCGCATCGGCATCATGCTTGCCGGCAAGCTGGTCGAGCAGGGCACGGCCGACACCATCTACCGGACGCCCGAACACGACTACACGAAGAAGCTCTGGGCCTCCTTCCCCTCGCTGCACGGAGGCGTTCTCAGATGACCGGCACATCCGCACCCATTCTGGCGCTCGACTCCATCCTGACCTTGGACAAGGTCAGCAAGACCTTCGGCAATGGACCGGGGGCCGTGCGCGCCGCACGGTCGATATCCTTCTCGCTCCATGCCGGACGGGCGCTTGCGGTCGTCGGCGAATCCGGCAGCGGCAAGACTACCTGTGCCCGCATCGCCATGCGCGAATACGAACCGAGCGAAGGGCGGCTGCTCTTCAAGGGCAAGCCCATCGTTTCAGCGGGAAGCAAGGAGATCGCCGACTATCGCCGATCGGTGCAGATGATCTTCCAGGATCCGTTCGCCTCGCTCAACCCGGCCCACACGATCGCCTATCATCTGAAGCGGCCGCTGATGCTGCATCGCCCCGACATCAAGGGCGCCGCAATCGCGGAGGAGATCAAGGCGCTCCTGCGGCAAGTGAAGCTCGATCCCGATATCGTCGCGCCGAAGTACCCGCACGAGCTCTCGGGCGGCCAGCGCCAGCGCGTCAACATCGCCCGCGCACTCGCGGCAAAGCCCGAGGTCATCGTCGCCGACGAGCCGACCTCGATGCTCGACGTTTCCGTGCGCCTCGGCGTGCTCAATCTGCTCAGCGAAATGAAGCGCGAGATGAACCTCGGCCTGCTCTACATCACCCACGACATCGCGACCGCCCGCTACGTCGCCGAGGATATCGCGGTGATGTATGCCGGCCAGATCGTCGAATGGGGAAATACCGGCAAGGTCATCGACAATCCGGCCCATCCCTATACCAAGCTGTTGCTCTCGGCCGTTCCCGACCCCGACATCCGCTTCGACGATCCGAACGCGCAGGTCAACGCCTCCGAGGCCGACGAAACACGCCGCAGATCGGCGGCGAGGCAGGAGACGATCCGCGAGGTGGAGCCCGACCATTTCGTGCGCGCGGCCTAAAGCTCAGAGCCACACACGTATCACTCCAAAACAAAAACGCCCCGCAATCCGCAGGGCGTTTTTGTCTTTCGTCGCGACAGACACGACATAGTCGAGTTTGCCCGGCGCCCTCGTATGCGCCGGGCAAGGGAAAATCAGGCGGCTTCGCGCTTTGCGACGTCGGTCGGCACCGTCGAGATCGTCTTCAGGATCTGCGAAGCGATCTGGTAGGGGTCGCCCTTGGAGTTCGGGCGGCGATCTTCGAGGTAACCGCGGTAGCCGTTGTTGACGAAGCTGTGCGGAACGCGGATCGAGGCACCCCGGTCAGCAACGCCGTAGCTGAACTGGTGGATCGAAGCGGTTTCGTGCTTGCCGGTCAGGCGCATGTGGTTGTCCGGGCCGTAGACGGCAATGTGGTCGGCGCGGGCTTCGGCAAAGGCGGCCATCAGGTTTTCGAAATAGTCCTTGCCGCCGACTGTGCGCATGTATTCGGTCGAGAAGTTGGCGTGCATGCCCGAGCCGTTCCAGTCGGTGTCGCCGAGCGGCTTGCAGTGGTATTCGACGTCGATGCCGTATTTTTCGGTCAGGCGCTGCAGCAGGTAGCGGGCGAGCCAGATTTCGTCGGCGGCCTTGCGCGAGCCCTTGCCGAACACCTGGAATTCCCACTGGCCCTTGGCAACTTCGGCGTTGATGCCTTCATGGTTGATGCCGGCAGCCAGGCAAATGTCGAGGTGCTCTTCGACCACCTTGCGAGCAACATCGCCGACATTGCTGAAACCGACGCCGCAGTAATAGGGGCCTTGCGGCGCGGGGAAACCGGCTTCCGGGAAGCCGAGCGGGCGTCCGTTCTGATAGAAGAAATACTCCTGCTCGAAGCCGAACCAGGCGCCTTCGTCATCGAGGATCGGGGCGCGGGTGTTGGACGGATGCGGCGTCGTGCCATCGGGCATCATGACTTCGCAGAGAACCAGAACGCCGTTCTTGCGCTCCGGATCCGGATAAACGGCAACCGGCTTCAGAACGCAGTCGGAGCTGCTGCCTTCGGCCTGCATCGTCGAGGAACCGTCGAAGCCCCAGAAGGGCAGCTGCTCAAGCGTCGGAAAAGCATCGAATTCCTTGATCAAGGTCTTGCCGCGCAGGTTCGGGGTGGGCTTGTAACCGTCGAGCCAGATGTATTCGAGCTTAAACTTTGTCATTTCGTTCTCTCACATGACGCCAGGAATGGCTGGGTTCCGAAGCGGCTGGGCAATCCAGATCGGCTGCCCGACGACCGATGCCCGTTAAGAAGCATTAATCGTGCCAACTCGATTTCAGCGCCGAGAATCCAGAGAAATTTGCGTTTGGCGGCAGGCAGGAGCCCCGGCGAGCAGACGCTACAGCGCAAGGAACAAGCGCATTGCGCAAAAAATAGGCAAACCCTGCCCAACTCCGTGGCAAAGCAACGTGAAAGGCTGAGATCGACGGCACTTCCCCAGCATTCGCCGGCGATTGCCTCTAAAACGAGCAATCGCTTTCAGCACGCCGGTCTGCTCAGCCTGCGCGCTCGACACCGCGTTAGCGCATGATCAGGGGCAGAATTTTGAAAAGCCGCTCATCCTCGCATTGGGAGACGTTGAAGCGCATGAAGCCGTTGGCCGTGCCGGCATGGGAAAAGACGTTGCCGGGGGCCAGCACGATCTCCTGCTGCAGCGCCTTCTGTGCCACGTCGGCCGCATCGACACCATCGGGCAAGCAGCACCAGAGGAACATCCCGGCCTGCGGCTCGATCCATGGTTTGATGCCGATGACACCGAGCCGCGCCGCTGTCTCGCTCATGACGCGGGCCAGACGCTGGCGCAGCGCCTCCATGTGCTTGCGATAGCTGCCATCCTTGAGCAGCGAAAATACCAGCTCCGCCGCAAGGCTCGGCCCGCCGAAGGTGGTGGCGATCTTCAGGTCGATGAGCCCTTCGATCCAGGCGCGCGGCGCGGCGATGAAGCCGCAGCGCATCGAGGCGGAGAGGGTCTTGGAAAAGCTGCCAATCTGCACGACACGATCGAGCCCGTCAAAGGCGGCGAGCCGTGGCGCCGGCGTATGCTCGAAATCCGCGAAGATATCATCCTCGATGATCGTCAGCCCCGCCTGCTCGGCAAGCTTGAGCAGCCGATGGGCGACAACAGGAGAGAGTGTGGCGCTTGTCGGGTTGTGGAGAGCGGAATTGGTGATGTAGAGCCGCGGCCGATGCGCCGCCAGCACCTCAGCGAATTTTTCGAGATCAGGCCCCGAGGGCGTATAGGGCACGCTCACCACCTCAGCCCGGTGGGCGCGCAGCAAGGCATGGAAATTGAAATAGCAGGGATCGTCGACCACGACCGTATCGCCGGGTTCGAGCAGGAAGCGACAGAGAAGGTCGATCGCCTGCGTTCCCGATTCCGTCAAGATGATCTGATCGGGTGACGCCTCGACCCCATGTTCGCCGAGACGTCGCGCAAGAAGCTGGCGCAGCGGCCGATGGCCAAGCGGCGTTCCGTAGTCCGTCAGCCCGCTCGCCTCCAGCCTGGCTGCGGACTTGAGTGCGCGGCGAATTGCCGTCTCCGGCATCCAGGTCGGCGGCAACCAGCCACAGCCCGGTTTCAGCACGTTGTCGCCCGTTTCCAGCGCCTGGCGCGACACCCAGAGCGGATCGACGGCCCGGTCGAGCCGCGGCCCAATCTCGGCCAGCGAAAAGGGCGCCAGCGGCGCCGAGACAAAGAAACCCGCGCCCGGTTTCGAGCGAATAACGCCTTCCGCCACCAGCCGCTCATAGGCCTCGACGACGGTCGATTTGGAAACGCGCATGGTCTTGGCGAAGGCGCGGATGGACGGAAGCTTCGCGCCGGGTGTGAGAACGCGCCCCGTGATCCGCTGCCGGATCGTCGCCATAACGCCTTCAAGCAGCGTTTCGCTGCCAATCCTAAGCTCCTGCATCGTCATCCGTACTGCCCAAACATCCATTACAGTTTGGCGAAACTGTACCGCATTGTCTCTGGCAAGACCACCCTCTGCGGCCGATACAGACGAAAAAGGAGAATGCGATGGACAAGACGGCAGACGGTTGGATGAGCGGTTTTATCGGGGTGCTGATCTTCAGCGGATCATTACCTGCGACACGCGTCGCAGTCATGGATTTCGATCCGGTGTTTCTGACGGTGGCGCGTGCGGCGATCGCCGGCCTGCTCGCGCTCGCGCTGCTTCTGATCTTCCGTCAACCGCGCCCGGCGCGGGCCGATCTCGTTTCGCTGGCGATTGTCGCCTTCGGCGTCGTACTCGGTTTCCCGCTTTTGACCGCCCTCGCCCTACAGCACGTTACCTCGGCGCATCTGATCGTCTTCGTCGGCCTGCTGCCGCTGGCAACGGCCATCTTCGGCGTGTTGCGCGCCGGCGAGCGGCCACGCCCGGCCTTCTGGCTCTTCTCCTCCCTCGGCAGCGCCGCAGTGGTGGGCTTCGCGCTGGTACAGGGCTTCGCCGCGTCGCCCATCGGCGACCTCCTGATGCTTGGCGCCATCATCGTCTGCGGCCTTGGCTATGCCGAAGGCGCCAGCCTCTCGCGCAAGCTTGGCGGCTGGCAGGTCATCTGCTGGGCGCTGGTCCTGTCGCTGCCGATCATGCTCGCGCTCACGCTCTTCACGCTGCCTTCCTCCTTCTCGATGGTCACGCATGGCGCCTGGACGGGCCTCGCCTACGTCTCGGTCTTCAGCATGCTCGTCGGCTTCGTCTTCTGGTACCGCGGCCTCGCGCTCGGCGGCGTCGCCGGCGTCGGACAATTGCAATTGCTCCAGCCCTTCTTCGGCCTGGCACTTGCCGCGACGCTCCTCGGAGAGCCCGTAAGCTGGAGCATGCTGGCAGCAACCGGCGCCATCGTGCTCTGCGTCGCCGGCGCCAAGAAGTTCGCGAAATAGGCAGCTTCACACGTCAAGGGCGGTGCCGGCAGAGAAGCGGCCTCGCCCGCTCTAAAGGCGGTCGAGCTTCAGCCGCTCGCCGAGCAGATCGAGAAAGTAGCGGATCTTTGCCGAAGGGCTCCGCCCCTCGAGCCAGAGCGCGTGGATCGGCACCGGAGCGGGCTCAAAGTCTTCAAGGACGACCTCGACCTTGCCCGCGTCGATCAGGTGCTTGATCTGCCAGAGCGGAGAGTAGCCAAGGCCGAGACCTACCTCCACCGCCGAGTAGATCGTGTTCATCGAATTCGTGCGAAACGCGCCGGTGACTTTGACCGCACGAGCCCGACCGTCGATGGTGAACATCCAGGCGCCAGGTCGCTCGTCGCCCGTGCGCGTGACACAACGATGCTCGGCCAATTCCAGCGGATGTGAAGGCCGACCGAAGCGCGCGAAATAGGAGGGCGAACCGAAGACGACCCGGCGAAGCGCACCCAGGCGTTTGCCTGTCAGTCCCGAATCCGCGAGATCCCCGATCCGCACCACCAGGTCGAGCCCGCTTCCGGCGAGGTCGACGAACGCATCGGAAAGGTCGAGGTCCACCTCGACCGCAGGATACTTCGCCATGTATTCGGCGATGATTGGCATCAGGAACCGCGGCGCAAACAGATTGGGCGCCCCGAGGCGCAGCACGCCTGACGGCTCGGACCGGCGCTGCGCCGCCTCCTCGCGCGCCTCGTGGATCTCCTCCACCGCCGGCTTGATGCGCTGATAAAAGCTCTCGCCCGCCTGGCTCGGCATCGAGCGGCGGGTCGTGCGATGCACCAGCTCCACATCAACATCAGCCTCAAGCATGGCGAGCGATCGGCTGACGGTCTGGAGCGGGCGCCCCAGCCGTTTCGCAGCCGCCGTCAGGCTACCCTCTTCGACAATGGCCATAAAGGCTTCCAGGTCTTCGATGCGGCTCATAAGATAATCCCGTTTTCTGGGAGAATAAATCACATTTCACATCGATTGTCTGCATCCTTATGCCTCATTAGCTTGAGGTCATCACTTCTCGGCGGCACGAAAGGCAGACCCAGATGAACCAGCGCTCCAATACGATCCTCGTTGTCGGCGCCACCGGTCGCTTTGCCGATCTCGTCGTTCCGGAACTTGCGCGGCGCGGCGCCAAGGTTCGCGCCCTGATTCGCGACGAGACGCATGGCGCGCTGGCGAAATCGTTGGGCGCATCCGAAATCGCGATCGGCGATCTGCGTGAGCGCGGAAGCCTCGATCGGGCACTCGAAGGCGCTGCCGGCGTCTTCCACCTGCCTTCGCGCCGGATGAAGCGGCGATGGGCGTGTCGATGGTCGAAGCCGCCGTGCGTGCCGGTGTTAGGAAGTTCGTCTTTTCGTCGGTCATCCAGCCGACCCATATAAGGCTGAAGAACCATGCGGCGAAGATCCCGGTGGAGGACGCGCTTTATTCGTCACCGCTCGATTACACCATCCTGCATCCGGCGAACTTCATGCAGAACCTGCGCTCGGTGTGGGCAACGATGCTGGCAACCGGCACCTTCGCCGAGCCTTTCCCTGCGACGACGCGCATCGCCCGGGTCGACTACCGGGACGTCGCCGAGGTCGCGGCAATTGCGCTGACCGAGGATCGCCTCGCCTATGCAACGCTCGAGCTCTGCGCCGAAGGACGGCACAACCGTGAGGAAATCGCCCGCATGATGAGCGAAGCGCTCGGGCGGCCGATCGTTGCCGGAGACATCGGATTTCACGAATGGGCAAAGCCGATCGCCGCGACATACACCGACCACCAGTTGGAACTACTGGCCAAGGTGCATGCCCACTATACCGAGGTGGGCCTCGGTGGAAACAGCCTGACGCTTCGGGCTGCCCTTCAGCGTGCCCCCCGCAGCCTCGAAGGCTTCATCCGTGAGTTGGCGCAAGCCTAGCAACAAGGACTGTCCGGCGCCGTCCCCCTTCTTTTTCGAATTCCTGGAGTCATCCCCTATGTCAAAGAAGCTTCCACATCGATACCAGGCGATCGTCATGCCGCTGGTCCTTTCCGTGCTGATGTCCGCCATCGTCTCCTTTGTCTCGACGGCCAGCGGCAGCGGCCTGCAGCCGGATCTCTTCACGCTATGGCTCAAGGCCTGGGCCTTCTCCTGGCTGGTCGCGTTCCCGAGTCTGCTCGTGGTTCTTCCGGTGGTGCGCCGGATCGTGGCGGCGACGGTGGAGCAACCGCGCAGCAGCCCTTGAGGCGCGCAGCGCAACCCTCCCCTCGCGCCCTCGGCGACCATTTACGAGGAGTTTGCCTTTTGCCGTTCCCGGCCTCCTGCTGCGGCGGATGATTTTTAGGATATCTAAAATCGATTGACAGGAAATCGGGCCGCACCCTAGCTTGAGGAGAGACGAGAAGGGGACAGACAGTGACGACGGACCATGCCAGCGGCGCATCTACCGGCGAGGCAGAGGCGCCGTCGCTCGGCGATCGCCTGCGCCAACGGCGCAAGACGCTGAAGATGACCCTTCAGGAGGTCGCCGACGAGGCAGGCTTTTCCGTTGGTTTCATTTCGCAGATCGAACGTGGCATCACCGTCCCGTCACTGACCTCGCTGATTGCCGTCTGCCGGACCCTGAAGGTCGAGGCCGGCAGCTTCCTCAACCCGCCGAAGGTGGCGACGCCGTTCACCCGCCGTGAACACCGGCCGATCTATGGGCTCGGCGGAGAACGCGGCAACGCGGTCTCCTACGAACGCCTCTCCGCGTCTTTCCCCGGCAATGTACTGAGAAGCACCATCATCCACGAACCGCCGGGCCACCGCAGTGAGCCGATGTCGCACGAGGGCGAAGAGATCTTCTTCATTCTCCAGGGGGCCTTGACGCTGGAGGTGGACGGCGAGCGCATGGTGCTGGAAGCCGGCGATTCCGCCCACTTCCCTTCGCTGCGCACTCACACGATGTGGAACCACACGAAAGAGCCCACCACCATTCTGCACACCTGCACCATGGATGTGTTCGGCGACGGAGATCCGTCGGGAAACTCTGCCGACAGCCTTGCGGTGACGCGGGCCGACAACCGGCTGACTGCCACCAGCAAGACGTGACCTTTAGTAGCGTCTGGGCCCCCGATAGGTCGAGCCACCAAACGCTAAGGCAACAGCACCATGGCACCCGTCGTCCCGCGTCCCTCGAGCCGGCGATGCGCCTCGGCCGCCTCCGAAAGCGGCAGACGCGCGTGGACGGGGATCTTGACCGCGCCGCTCGCGACGACGTCGAAGAGATCCTTGCTCATCGCAAGCACGTCCTCGCGGCGTGCCAGGTGCTCCGGCAGCAGCGGCCACGTGGCGTAAAGCGATCCTTTTATCGCCAGCGTCGTGATCTCGAACGGCGGGATCGGGCCGGAGGCGGCACCGAAACTGACGAAGTGACCGAAGGTGCGCAGGCTGTCGAGCGAACCTTCGTATGTCGCCTTGCCGATGCCGTCGTAGACGACATCGACGCCCTCGCCTTTGGTGATCTCGCGGACATGGTCGGCGAAACCCGAACTGCTGTAGTCGATCACGTGGTCTGCGCCATTCGCCCGCGCCAGCCTGGCCTTTTCAGGTGAGCCGACGGTGCCGATGACCGTGGCACCGAGGTGCTTCGCCCATTGCGTTAGGATAAGGCCGACGCCGCCGGCGGCGGCATGGACGAGGACGGTGTGGCCAGCTTCGACACGGAAGGTGCGGCGCAGGAGATATTGCGCCGTCAGGCCCTTCAGCATCATCGCCGCACCGGTCTCGAAGTCGATATCGTCAGGCAGATGCACGAGGAAATGGGCCGGCACATTGTGCTCTTGCGCGTAGGCGCCGAGCGCCTCGGCATAGGCGACCCGATCGCCGGGCTTGAAGCCTTCGACATCAGGCCCGATCGAGATCACCTCACCCGCCCCTTCCTTTCCGGGGATGAACGGCAGTTGCGGTGGCGGGTAGGAGCCGCGGCGCAGGTAGACGTCGACAAAGTTGACGCCGATCGCCCGGTTGCGCACCCGGACCTCGCCGGGGCCAGGCTCGCCGAGTTCGACGTTTTCATAGGCGAGCACGTCAGGCCCGCCGTGCTGATGCACGCGGATTGCTTTCATGGATTTGCTCCTCGGGTTGGGAATCGTGGCCGCAGGGCCGTGGCAGTGCCTAGTCGATGGTGGGTGCCGGCATGCTCGTCTTGGGCATGCGGATCGAGCGCTCCTTTGTTCTCACACCTGATAGATAGCCACACGGCAGTTCCCCGTGTAGACTGATATCGATGACAACAGAGTTCAAAGATTATGATATCTGATCAGATCGGCATCGACCTGCTGCGCGCCTTTGTGGCGGTCTGTCGACAAGGCAGCTTGAACCGCGTCGCTACCCAGACCGGCCGCACCCAATCGGCGCTCAGCATGCAGATGCGCCGGCTCGAAGATCTGCTTGGCCGCCAACTCTTCAACCGCACCGGTCGCGGCGTCGTGCCGACGCCCGAGGGCGAACTGTTCCTGGGATATGCGACCCGCATGCTGGCGCTCGGCGACGAAGCCGCCGCGCGGCTGCGACAGGCCGATCTCAGCGGTGGCGTGCGGGTCGGGCTTGCCGAGGAAGTGGCGACGACGGCGCTGCCCGAGGCTCTCGGGCGGCTGCGGCGCGGCTATTCGGAGATCCGGCTCGACGTGGTGGTGGAGCAGTGCGTGGCGCTCGGAAGGACCTGGCCCGAAGGTGAACTCGACATCATGGTCGTGCCGACCTCTGTCGTCACGGCTGACGCCCTCACCACCTGGAACGTCGAACTGCAATGGGTCTGCGCCACGGACTATGCGTTCGACGAGACACGACCGGTCGACCTCGTCGCATTCGCAGCGCCCTGTCTCTGGCGCCGGCGCATGATCGAGACGCTGGCGGACCAGGGCCGGGAACACCGCATCACCTTTACGAGCCAGAGCATCACGGCGCTTCAAGCCGCAATCGAGAACGGGCTCGGCATTGGATTGCTTCCGCCAGAAGCCGTGCGCGCGAGCACGATGCGGGCGCTCCCCGCTTCGTCAGGCGTTCCGAAGCCGCTTGCCGTCCAATACGGGCTTTTCGCCAGGGATCGCCGCACAGCCGTCGTCGATGCGGCGATCGGCGTGCTGCTCGAAGCCCTGCCGGCAGCGTCAAGAACCTAGCGACCTTCGTTGAAACGCTCGGCCGCTTGAGAACACGTGGCTCCGAATGGAACTCACGCGCCCCAGGTCGTCTCCAGCACGCGGAGCCAGTTGCCGTGGCAGATCTTGGCGAGCGCCGCCTCGTCATAGCCGCGTGTCCGCAGAAGGTCGACAAGCAGAGGCAGGTCGGCTGCGCTACGCATCGCAGCAGGGATGGCCGTACCGTCGAAGTCAGAGCCGAGTGCCACATGGTCAATACCGATACGCTCGACGATGTAGTCGATGTGGTCGACAAGGAGCGAGAGCGGCGTGTCCGTGTTCCTGGTCCCGTCGGCGCGCAGGAACAGCACGCCGAAATTGATACCCGCGAGCCCGCCGGTATCCTTGATCGCGTCGAGCTGACGGTCCGTCAGGTTGCGGCTGTGCGGGCAGAGCGCATGAACGTTGGAATGCGACGCCACCAGGGGCGCCTGCGACAGCGCGGCGATATCCCAGAAGCCCTGCTCGTTCATGTGCGAAAGATCGAGCATGATCTTCAGCTCGTTGCTGGCGCGCACCAGATCCTTGCCGGCCTCGCTGAGGCCCGGACCGATATCGGGCGAAGAGGGAAAACGGAAAGGGACGCCATAGGCAAAGATGTTCGGCCGGCTCCAGACGGGACCAAGCGTGCGCAGGCCGGCGGCATGGAGCACATAGAGCGCGTCGAGATCGGCGCCGACAGCCTCGATGCCTTCGATATGCAATACCGCAGCAAAGGGGCCCTTGGCCATGGCATCGCGGATATCGCCAGCACTGCGGCAAATCTTCAGCCGTCCCTCGGATTGCCGCTCGATCCGCATCAACAGGCTCGCCATACCGAGAGTAGCTTCGAGAGCGGTTTGCTGATCGGGCGTCGCAAAGTCGCCGCTGCCGTCCTTGGCCAGGCCCGGCGAAGCCACGTAGACGGCACAGAGACCGCCGGCAAGGCCACCCGTCTCCGCCTTGTCGAGATCGATGTGTCCGGTATCGGCGCCGTCGAGAAAGCGGCGTTCCGGCGCACCGCCCGGCGAACGCCAAAGCCGCGACAGCACGTCGTTATGTCCGTCAAAGACCGGGATTTTCGCTTGGGTCGCCAATTCTGGATCGCCTTCTCAACCTGTTGTCCTGTGCGCGACTCATAGATAGTCGCGGACGGACCATAGACATTGGGTGCGGGAACCGCACCATTTTTCCCTGCCGCCCTAACCCAATGCAGCCATGCCAGGCAAATGCAAACCGTGCATAGGCCCTGCCGGAATCGGAATTGGCAGCGCATGCGGCTGTCGTGCTTAGTCAGAAAACGCGCGCGGCAACACCCCGCGAACAGGACGGAGAATGGACATGACGAAGCCGGCATCGCTGGATTGGCAAGCCGCCGAAGCAACAGCGAGACGCCTGAGCGCACAATGGGCGGCGGACGAGCCGGGCGGCGCCGTCATCGGTTTCGACGGATCCGGAATCTGCTTTTCGCATGCGGCCGGCGTCGAGAGCCTCGCCACGTTTGCGCCGTTCGCGGTCGACAGCGTCGTGCGTTATGCATCCCTCACCAAACACGTCTTTTCGGCAATGGTGCTCGCGCACAGCGATCTGATAGGCCTCGACGATCCGCTCGGCCAACACCTTCCGGAATTGCGTTCGCCGCTTGCCGAAGTGACGGTTGGACAGGCGCTCGACATGAGCGGCGGCCTGCCGGATACCCGCGAATGCCTGTCGTTGCTTGGCCTTTCCGTCTACACGGAAACCAAGGCCGGAGCGCTGCTCGATTACATTTCGCGCCTTGAGCGGCTGAACTTCGCGGCAGGCACCGAGGTCTCCTATTCGAACACCGGCTACCGCCTCGTCGAAGCGGCGTTGGGGCGCAAGGGATTCGGTTTCGACGATTTCGTCCAGCGCGAGATCTCAACGCCGCTCGGCATCGCGCTGAAGGCGTCGGACGTCTGGAACGACCCGGTGGAGGACCTCGTTCCCGGCTATTGGCATTCGGGCAAAAGCTGGCAGCTTTCCGCCGCCGGTCTGCACATTTCCGCGTCGGGCAGCCTGACCGGCAGCGCCCGGGCGCTCGCCACCTGGCTACAGGCCCTGCTCGGCGACGAAGGTCGCTTCGCCGGTCTTCTGCAGAAATTGCAGGCGACCCGGTTTCTTGCCGACGGGCGACCGACGGGTTACGGCCTGGGCCTGCGCAAGTCCTGGCTCGGCCCGCGTGAATTCGTCGGCCACGGCGGCTCACACCCCGGCTACAAGACCTATTTCCTGCTCGATCCCGAAACGCGCGCCGGCTTCGTCATCGTTTCCAATCGCGAAGATACCAACGGTTACAAGATCGCGCTCGAAAGCATGGCAGCGCTCACCGGGCTCGCACTACCGGCTCCCGTGACCGATCTCGGCGACGGTCTCTATGTGACGGAAACCGGCCCCTGGTGGATCGAGATCAAGGGCAGCACCTGCACCTATCTCGATGCCGACGAGACGCTCTATGACGACGGCGAAGGCTGGGTCTCATCGCGCTCCGCCTCGTCGCCCCTAAGGCTTCACCGTGATGGTGCCACTCTAGTCAGCGAGGTCGGTCATGCTGCTAGACGTTTCCTCCCGGCAAAGACCGAAGGGCCCGTTCCCGCCTCGCTCTGCGGCGTCTGGCGCTCGAACGAAGACGCGGAATTCACGGTCGATAAAGGTACGGTGTTGATGGGCATCGGTCCGACGCGTCAGGCCCTTGCACTGACCGCACTCGGAAACGACCGCTTCCTGTTCACATTGAACGACGGTCCATGGGTGAAGCGCATCTGCCTGCATCTGCTTGGGCCTGACCGTCTCGAACTGGTGACAAGCCGCGCCCGGATGATCGAGTACCATCGGCGCGGCTGATTTTTCTTGATGGCGCTGCCGCACCGCCTAAAAGGAGGCTTTCTCGCCGCAGATGACGGCGGGAGCCGAGCTTTACGGGAGCGCGTCAGTGGAAATCAAATGGCTTGAGGACTTTCTGGCGCTCGCCAACACGCTGAATTTTTCCAAGGCGGCGGACGAGCGCCACGTGACGCAGTCGGCCTTCAGCCGCCGCATAAGACAATTGGAAGCGTGGCTGGGGGCAACGCTGGTCGATCGGGCGACCTATCCTTCGCGTTTGACCGAGGCGGGTGCGAAATTCGTTCCCGTGGCACAGGCGACGCTGAAGCAACTCTACCAGACCCGCCGCGACCTGCGGTTAGAGGAAGGGTCCGACGCCCGAACGATTACGCTGACGGCGTTGCACACGCTCTCCTTCACCTTCTTTCCGCAGTGGATGACCCCCATCAATGCCAGGGTCGGACCGCTGTTTTCGCGGCTTCGTCCGGATTCCGGCAGCATGGAGGAAAACCTCAACTCGCTCGTCGACGGCGAATGCGACTTCCTGCTCACCTACGCCCACACCCAGGTTCCGCACCTGCTCGACCCACAGGCCTTCGAGCATCGTGTGCTGGGACACGAGCGCATCCTTCCCGTCTCGGCCGCAAACAAAACAGGTGCGCCAAAGCACCTGCTCGAAGGCGGGGCGAAACCCTTCCCGCATCTGAGCTACGAGAAGTCGTCCTTCTTCGGCCAACTCCTCGACGAGCTGATCAGTCCCAATTTGCCGCCGGCGCAAAGGGTGCACGAAGGCAGCATGTCCGTGGGATTGAAGGCCATGGCCGAAGCCGGCTGGGGCATCGCCTGGGTTCCCGAGAGCCTGATGACGGACGAATTGGCAAGCGGCTCCCTGGTCCGGGCAGCCGAGCCTCGCTGGGACGTCAGCGTCGAAATCCGCCTCTATCGCGCCAGGGAGAACCGCCGCCCGATCGTCGGGCGTGTCTGGCAGAGCCTTGAGGCCATCGCCTAGGCGATAGCCCAGAACCGCGCCACCTAGATCGCCGTCCGCCGTGCGTGTTCCAGATAGAGTTCACGCAAGCGCTTGACGATCGGGCCCGGTGCGCCGGAGCCAACAGGCTTGCCGTCGATCCGGGTGATCGGTGCGACGAAATTCGAGGCGCTGGTCAGGCAGGCTTCGCGGGCGCTCAGCGCCTCGTCGAGCGTGAAGGGCCGTTCTTCTAGCGTCAGCCCCTGCTCGCGCGCCAGCGCCAGTGCGGCAAGCCGCGTGCAACCGGGCAAGGTCGCCTGGCTGTTGCCGCGGGTGACGATGCGATTGTCCTCGGTGATGATATAGGCGGTGGAGGAAGCGCCTTCGGTGACAAAGCCGTCTTCGATCATCCAGGCCTCGTCGCAGCCTTCGGCCTTGGCGATGCGCTTGGCGATCACCTGCGGCAGCAGGCACACGCTCTTGATGTCGCGGCGTGCCCAGCGCTGGTCGGGCACAGTCTTGATCGAAAGGCCTTTCTCCGTCGCAGCGACGCCCACCAGCGTCTTCTCCTGGGTGAAGAGCAGAAGCGTCGGCTTGATATCCTCCGAGAACAGGAAGTTCCGGTCTTCGGCGCCGCGGGTGAGCTGGAGATAGACGATGCCTTCGACAAGGTCGTTGTCTCGCACCAGCCGCTTTTCAATCGCGACGATCTCCTCGGTCGACACCGGCAGCAGCACGTCGATTTCACGCGCCGAACGTTCCAACCGGGCCATATGCGGCGCGCTGTCGATCAGCTTGCCGTCAAGAACAGCGGTCACCTCATAGATGCCATCGCCGAAGAGGAAGCCGCGATCGAAGATCGAGAGGCGCGCCTCGTTCTCCGGCAGAAACTCGCCGTTGAGATAGACTGTGCGAATGGGCGGCTGGGACATGTGGGCTCCATAAATATTAGGTTTGGTGTGCAGCCCTGGATCGCCACACCACTCGCGATCCATGGCGCAATGATCACTGCTCTCTCAAGTCGCGAAGCCTCTCGAGCGAGATCGCTTCGACCGTGCTTGGCTTGCCGTTCGCGGCGTTGAAGCCGTGCGTCGTTCGCGCCATGGTCAGCGAATTGAGGATTGCCTCCTCGGTTGCCCCGATGGCCGCCTCGAAGAGCGGCGACATCAGGTCGTTCGGAAGGTCCGGGTAATCCGCAATCGCTGCCCGCCGTGCCTTCGTTCGACGAACGGATGGCGCCGTCGAGAAGGCAAGCGCATAGTCGCCGGAGCCGTTGCTGAGTGCTGCCCCAGTGCGGGCAAGGCCGCCAAAGCCGCGCTCGGCGAGACGCTTGAGATTGCGCGCGGAGAGCGGCGCGTCGGTGGCGATTACGATGACGATGGACCCATCCCGGTCGTGTGCCGCCGGCGCATCATAGGCACGACCGCAGACGGTGAGCCGCCCGCCATAGTTGGATTGAACGAGCACCCCGAGCGTGAAGATTTCCCCGGCCGCCTTGACGCGGCGCGAACTGGTCCCGATGCCACCCTTGAGGCCAAAGGCCACCGTGCCGGCACCGGCGCCGACAGCCCCCTCCTCCACGGCACCAGTCTTCGCGGCGGCGAGGGCTGCACCGATCTCGTCGATGGTCGGGCGGCCGGCGCGAATGTCGTTGAGACGGGAATCGTTGGTCTCGCCGACGACAGCGTTCAGCGACACGACCTTCTCGTTGCCGGGTTGCGCCAGGGTCCAGCGGTTGATTGCCTCGATGGCCCGGCCGGTCGCGAGCGTATTGGTGAGAACGACGGGCGTTTCCAGCTCACCGAGCTCCTCGACCTGGGTGGATCCTGCGAACTTGCCAAAGCCGTTGAGCACCGCAAGCGCTGCGGGCACCTTGTCCTGAAACAGGTTGCCGCCATGCGGCAGGATGGCGGTCGCGCCGGTGCGGATGCGATCCCCCTCGACCACGGTGGCATGACCGACCGCGACGCCCTCGACATCGGTAATGGCATTCAACGGGCCGGGTTCATAGACGCCCGGCCGGAAGCCGAGGTCCCGAAGTCGCAAGCATTTGATATCTACCATTTTTCCCGTCATTTCCTTGCCCGTCGACCCGATCGCGAAACAGACGTTTCGTCGCGGGGCACCCTACCTTTATCGTTGGCAAAACGGCATCTCAAAAATGGAATAGTTTCATGAGTAGCCTGCAACGCCGGCGGATACATCGACGGGATCATGGCGCAAGGGCCGATCGCGCCGTCAAGTTCTGAGACAATGCAGCCCGGCAGGTCAGGACGCCAGATGATCCGGAGGCGACGTCAGGCTCCGGGAATGACTTGGCGGCGCACCCATGATCTTGCGGAAGGCGCGGCTGAACGAGGCCTCGGAATCATAGCCGAGCCGGTTGGCGACATGAGCCACGCGCTTTCCTTCGCGCAGCCACTGATGCGCCTGGTGCATGCGCATGCGCGCCACATAACGGGCGGGCGTCTCGCCGACCGTATCGGCAAAGCGCTGGGCAAAACCCGAGCGCGATGCGCCCATGAGCTTTGCCAGTTCCGGCACCGACCAGTCCTTGGTCGGATCGAGATGGATGGCGGCAAGAACGCGACCGACCTCCGGATGGCGGACCGCGGCCAGCCAGCCGGTCGCGGTGCCGCAGCCATGTTCTACCCAAGCACGGATGATCGTTGCGGTCAGCACGTCGGCAAGCCGCGCCAGGATGCCGCCGGAACCTACGCGCTGCATCGCCGCCTCGCGCGTCATGGTGTCGAGCAGCGATGGGATCGACGGTTCGCTCGACGCGAGATCGCTCGTGCGCATGACGGACGGCATCAGCTGGAGGAGAGGATGCAGTCGGTCGACGTTGAACTGCATGACCGCGAAGAACAGAAGGTTCTGGCTGTCCGAATTGGGACATTGCACATCGACGATGCCGTCGCAAAGCTGCCGTTTCGGCAGATCGCGGATCGAGATCGCCGGCAGCCCCGGCTTGCTGGCAAGCACATGCGCGTCGCCCCGCGGCAGCAACACGGCATCGCCCGGCGTCAGCTCCATCCAGGCGCCGTCGGGCGTTTGCAGATGGGCGGAACCGGATGCGAGAAAATGAAAACGCGCAGGTTCCTGCGCGGGATAGGAGGTTGCCCATGGCGCACAGGGCTGGCAACGCCCATATTCCACTCCGTCGAGCCTCAGGCCGCGCAGAATCTCGGTTAGCGCATCGCTCATCTCTCATCCCATCTTTGGATAATCGGCACAGTGTTTTGGATTTTCTAGCATAGAAACTCCAACACGCCATGCATATTTTCATCGCCACATGCAATGGAGATGAAAGTCATGGATGGTAATGTCGCCAAGCCCACGGGACATGCGGATGAGCGAGAAAAGCCCTTGTGGGCGGCCGTCGTGTCCCTGTCGCTTGGGGTTTTTGGCTTGGTCACGGCGGAATTTCTGCCGGCAAGTCTTCTGACGCCGATGTCCGCCGATCTCGGCGTCACCGTCGGCGCGGCCGGTCAGTCAGTCACCACCACGGCCGTCGTCGCGGCCATCGCCGGTCCGGCGATCGTCGTCTACACCGGGCGCTTCGACCGGCGGAACGTCCTTCTGACCCTGACCGCCCTTCTGGTGATTTCGAGCCTGATCGCTGGTTTTGCCTCAAGTCTTCCGATGCTGCTTGTCGCGCGCTTGCTGCTCGGCATCGGGCTCGGCGGCTTCTGGGCGCTGTCGCTGGCGCTCGCCATGCGGCTCGTTCCCGCCCGGCTGATGCCGCGGGCGATGGCGATCATCATGTCGGGTGTGTCGATCGCGACGGTCTGCGCGGCCCCGGTCGGCGCCTGGATCGGCGCGACGCTCGGCTGGCGTTATGCCTTCCTGCTCGCTGCCGCCGTCGGCATCGTTACGTTCATCGTGCAGGCGCTGACGGTTCCCCGCCTTCCGCCTGTCGGGACGACCGGCCTCAACACGATCCTCAACGTACTGAAGCGTCCGGCGATCCGGCTCGGCCTTGCGACGATCCTCTTGGTCGTCACGGGTCACTTTGCCGGCTTCACCTATGTTCGCCCGTTCCTTGAGCAGGTGCCGCAGTTCGGTGTCGAGGCGATCACGGCGATCCTGCTCGCCTTCGGTATCGGCGGATTCTTCGGCAATATTGCCGGCGGGTTCCTGGCCGAGCGCAGCACGCGGCTGTCGATGATGTCGGCCGCAGCCGGCGTCGCTGTCACCACTCTGACGCTGGCGCTTGCCGGCGTACTGCCCGCCGTCGCCATTGTTGCCACGGCCGCCTGGGGCTTCGCGTTCGGCGCGCTGCCGGTCAGTGTGCAATCGTTCCTGAGCCGCGCCGCCGGCGACGAGGCCGAAGGTGCGGGAGCAGCAACGCTCACGACGTTCCAGATCGCCATTTCCACAGGCGCGATCCTCGGCGGCCTTCTCGTCGAACTTCAGGGACCCGCAGGCGTCTTCCTTTTCGCCGCGGTCGCAGCAATGCTCGGCACGTCGCTGGTCTCCGTCTATCGCGAACGGACGCTGCAGGCTGCGGAGTAGCCGACCAAGATCAGGGCGGGAGTGGCAACTCGCACCTGCGCCTGCCGGGCCTTAAGGGGTTCGGCAGGCAAGAAAAGTCAACATCCGGATCCGCTCTGGAGTATCAGTTCCCGGGAAGACGACGCTCCCTCCAGCTTGTCTTCGGCACCGCGTCGCCAATGGCGATGCTGAAGGAGGTCACTTCCGTCGCCTCTTCATTGACGACGCATTTGAAATCGACGTCGTACCAATTCGCTTTGCTCTGATAGGCTCCGCCGCTCGCGTCCATCCGGTTCTTCGAGATGAAGCCGCCTTTCGGTCCGAAGGGCACCAGCCCTTCCGGCGGGGTATCCGGTCGTTGGCTGCGGATCTGCTCCAGCGCCTCGAGATTGCACAGTTGCAGGATGCGCCTCTTGACCGGCAGGTTGATCAGCGCCTGTTTCACCCGCGGGTCAGCAATCGACTTTGCCGAGTACAGTTCTTTTGCTTCGGTCATCTTGCTCGGAACCGGCTTGAGTTCGACCTTTGCCGCAGCATCGGCCGGCTTTGCCTTTGCGGTCTCCTGTTCCGACTTGACCTCCTGCGGCTTGGCCTGAGGCGTTTCTTTTGGCTCAGGCTTCGCCTCGGCCACCGTCGAGGCGGCTTTTTCATCCGCCTTCTGTGTGGCGTTCTCGGATGACTTTGCGGGCACAGCCAGAGCCGACAGGGGTTTCGGCTCTTTCACCGGTTCCTTCTTCTCCGCCGGGGGCACCTTTGGCGGCTCGTCCGCTGGCTTTGCCTTGTCGTCCACAGCCTTTGCCGGCTCGGACGTTTCGGTCTTTTTTACCGTGTCCCGTGCAGCCGGCGGCAGCTCGGCCTCCTTGTTGTCCTGCTTGGTTTTGGCCATGGCGGAGGCGAAGGACTGCGGCAACTGCTGCGCCGGCCTGGGTTCCGGCTTCGACTTCGGCTCTGGCTTCGGTTGGGGCTTGGGCTTGGCTTGCGGCTTCGGTTGCTCGGCCTTCTTCTCTTCGCCCTTTTTCGTCCCTGCCTTCTTCTGTTCGGCCTTTTTCTCCTCCTTCGCCTCAGGGGGAGGAACGAGCTCAACGTTGACGGTCTGCTCTTTCGGAGGTTTCGGCAGTTCGAGCGGCAGATCGAACAACAGCAGAAAAACGACGATGAGATGCAGGGCGACCGATGTCGGCGCGCCCCATCCTACCCGTTTCCACCATTTTTCCGCAAAGAGCCGCATCGCCAACGAGATAAACCAATCGATCGGCGGAACCTAGGAACTTCCGCTGATCTCAACAAGAGGTACAGCCCTGGAGTGCACCGGGAGGCCCGGTCGCGCAGCTTCAGGCGAGCGGACCGCGCCGCCACGCGCGCAAGCCAACCACCCGCTTGTCAAAAACGTTCCCGGCGAAAACGAGGCGGCGAAATTTGTTTCGGGCCGCGCGTCAATTTCGCACAAAAATACCTATTATATAATTTCTATAGATTTAATTATTTCAGCATGCATCGGGCGCTTCTGCCGTGGATGCGCAGTGACATTCCTTTATGGCTTGGGGGCCTTCATGCAGCGACATTTCACTCACCGAAAACTTTTCACAAAAGCCTTTGCCGCGACGGCAGCGCTGGCGGCCGGCCTCATCGCCACGTCAGCGCTTGCCGGCGAAACGCTCGACCAGATCAAGGCGCGCGGCGTGATCAAGGTCGGCGTCGGTACCACGCCGGGTTTCTTCTCGCCCGATAGCAGCGGCCGCTGGCAGGGCTTCTTCGTCGATTTCGGCCGCGCCATCGCGATCACCGTCTTCAACGACGCCGAAAAGGTCGAGTTCACCAACTCCTCGCCGCAGCAGCGCCTGCCGGCGCTGCAGTCCGGAGAGTTCGACATCCTGCTTTCGGGCGTGACCCAGACCGTCAGCCGCGCCTTCAAGCTTGGCTTCCATTTCGGTCCCGTCGTTTTCTACGATGGCCAGGGCCTGCTGGTTCGCAAGGATCTTGGCGTCAGCAAGGGCGAGGAACTCGACGGCGCGACCATCGGCGTCCAGAGCGGCACGACCGGCGAGCTCAACATCGCCGACTTCTTCCGCAAGACGGGCAAGGCCTTCACGCCGGTCACGATCGAAGAAACCGGCGAGTTCCTGAAGGCGCTCGACAGCGGCCGTGTCGATGCGCTCACCCAGGACGCGACCGACCTTGCCGCTAAGCGCACGCAGCTTTCGAAGCCCGACGATTACGTGCTTCTGCCGGAGCGTCTGTCGAAGGAACCGCTGGCGCCGGCAATTCGCGCCGGTGACGACCAGTGGCTCGAAATCGTCAACTGGACCGTCTATGCGACGATCCAGGCCGAGGAATTCGGCATCACCAAGGACAACGTCGACACGTTCCTGAAGAGCGAAGACCCCGCGATCAAGCGCTTCCTCGGCGTCGATCCCTCGCTTGGGGAAGCGATCGGCCTTGATCCGAAGTTCGCCTACAACATCATCAAGACCGTCGGCAATTACGGCGAAATCTTCGAGCGCAACGTCGGCAAGGGCACGGCCCTTAACTTCGAACGCGGCTACAACCAGCCTTGGACCGCGGGCGGCCTCCTCTACTCGCCGCCGTTCCGCTGAGCCGCTTCATGGTTTTTCCCATGACACGCCATAGCCGACCGGGCCCTTCGGGGCCCGGACCTGTCTCGCGGCTGCGCACCTGGATCGGGCCGCTGCCACTGCTGCAAGGCCTGCTTTTCGTCGTCGTGCTCCTGCTCTTCGCATTCCTGGGCCAGAACACCGCCGACAGCATGCACCGCATGGGGCTGACGCCGGGCTTCGCCTTTCTCTCTCACCAGGCGAACTTCGAGATCGGCGAGAGTCTGCTCTCCTATTCCGCCGGCGACAGCTATGCCCGCGCGCTTGGCGCCGGCATTGCCAACACGATCAAGGTCGCGGTCGTCGGCTGCCTGCTTGCAACCGTGCTCGGCGTTGCGCTCGGCATCGCGCGACTCTCGGGCAACCTGCTGCTGGCCAGCTTCGTTCACTCCTATGTCGAGCTTTTGCGCAACACGCCGTTGTTGCTACAACTCTTCCTGTGGAGCGCCATCATCCACGCGCTGCCGCCGCCGCGCGGCGCCTATTCTTTCCTCGGCAGCATCTATCTCAGCAATCGTGGCGTCTATCTTCCCTCGCTCTCGGTCGAAGGCTTGCCAGCGGTGGTCTGGCTTTCGGTGGTGGTGCTGGCTGTCCTCGCCGCGCTCGTCCTGTGCCGTCGCCTGTTTGCAGGCTCAGCCTTCTATCTGCCGAAGTCGGCCGGTGCTGCGCTCGGGGCGCTTGCCCTCTGCTACCTCACCCTCACCTCCCTAGGTTTCGCGGCCTCTGTCGAAATCCCCGCCAAGGGCGGCTTCAACATTCGCGGCGGCCTGTCGCTGACACCCGAGTTCGCAGCCCTGCTGATCGGCCTCGTCGTCAATGCCTCGGCCTCGATCTCCGAGATCGTGCGCAGCGGCATCCAGTCGGTAAAATCGGGTCAATGGGAGGCGGCCCGAGCGCTCGGGCTGAAACCCGCTCAGATCCTGCGCCTCGTCGTGCTGCCGCAGGCGCTTCGGGTGATTACGCCGCTAATGATTTCCAGCTTCCTGGATCTGACCAAGAATTCAAGCCTCGCGGTCGCGATCGGCTACCCGGACCTCGTCAGCGTCGCCAACACGACGGCGAATACGACAGGACAGGCGCTGGAGGCGATCATTATCATCGCCGCCGTCTACCTGACCATCAGCCTTGCGGTTTCGGCCGTCATGAACCTCTACAACCGCCGCGTGGTTCTGCGCGAGGAAGGAAAGCGATGAGCCAGATCGAACTTGCGCCGCCCGTCGCGCCCGACTGGCACCGTTGGCGCGACGGCCTCTTCAGCGGCTGGGCCAATGGCCTCGTCACGCTTGCCACGCTCGCGGCGATGCTCTGGCTCGCACTTCCCTTTTTCCGCTGGGCCGTCGTCGATGCCGTGTGGTCCGGCACGTCGGCCGATTGCGCAACAGAGACGGCCGGCGCCTGCTGGGCCTTCGTCGGTGCCAAGTTTCGATTCATGCTCTTCGCCTTCTTTCCGCCCCCGCTGCAATGGCGACCGGCGTTGGTGCTCACTCTCATCACGGCGCTGCTCACGGTCTCTGCCCTTCCCCGCTTCTGGAGCTTCCGCCTGGTACCGGTCTGGCTGCTGGCCCTTGTCGTGATCTGGCTGCTGATGGCGGGCACAGCCGGCATGGAACCGGTGTCGACCAATCATTGGGGCGGATTGCCGATCACGCTCACCGTCTCGATCGCCGGCCTCGCCTTCGCCTTCCCGATCGCGCTGCTGCTGGCGCTTGCCCGCCAATCGGACATGGGCATCGTGCGGTGCCTGGCAATTGCCTTCATCGAGGTGCTACGCGGCGTGCCGATGATCGCCGTTCTCTATGTGGCCATGCTGATCGTGCCGATGGCGCTGCCAAGCGGTGCTGCCATCGACAAGCTGCTGCGCGCCCAGATCGGCGTTACCCTGTTCTTCTCGGCTTATCTCGCCGAAGTCATCCGCGCCGGCCTGCAGGTGATCCCCTCCGGGCAGAAGGAGGCGGCCTTATCCCTTGGCCTCAGCCGGATCCAGATGCTGCGGCTGGTCGTGCTGCCGCAGGCGCTCACTGCCGTCATCCCGGCAATCGTCAACCTCTCGATCGGCATCGTGCTCAACACCTCGCTGCTCGCCGTCATCGGCATCTACGATCTGCTGAACGCGGCCAAGACTTCGGCGACCGACCCGACCTGGCTCGGCTTCTACAGCGAGGCCTATATCTTTGCGGCGCTGGTCTATTTCGCAATCTGCTTCACCGGTTCGCGCTACAGCCTCTGGCTCGAGCGGAAGCTCAACGGTTCCAATCGCCGCTGAGCGCACGTCGCGCGGGGTTGCGCGCCGCGCGCCGCCGGGCCAAGAGTGCGGCGACATGGAATCTGTGACCGGGCAAGCGCATGGGACAAAAGAACATCGCCATTGTGGGCGGCGGGCCAAGCGGGCTGATGGCGGCGGAGGTGTTGGCGGAGCGCGGCCACGCGATCACCGTCTACGACAGCATGCCGACCGTCGCGCGCAAGTTCCTGCTCGCCGGCAAGTCGGGCCTGAACATTACCCATGCCGAACCCTACGCCGTCTTTGCCGAACGTTTCGGTGACGCGTCGCCGCGGCTGCGCGCGGCGCTTGATGCCTTCACGCCCGATGATATCAGGCGATGGGCGGCGGTGCTGGGAACCGCGACCTTCGTCGGCTCGTCGGGACGTGTCTTTCCCGAGGTCATGAAGGCGTCGCCGTTGCTGCGCGCCTGGTTGAAATCGCTGGAAGGTCGTGGGGTCCGGACCCTGACCCGACATCGTTGGACAGGCTTTGAGGGCAACGAACTCGCCTTCGACACACCTGATGGCAAAAAGCTTGTGAGTGCCGATGCGACATTGCTCGCACTCGGCGGCGCGAGCTATCCCCGCCTCGGATCTGATGCCGCCTGGGTTCCCTGGTTGGACGTGCGGGACGTGGCCGTCGCCAGTTTCCAACCCGCCAATAGCGGCTTCGACGTCGACTGGAGCGAAACCTTCCGCGACCGCTTCTCGGGTGCCGCCCTCAAGGGTGTCACCGCCACATCCGCGGCCGGGACGGTTCCTGGTGAATTCGTCGTTTCGAGGAACGGCATCGAAGGCAGCCTTGTCTACGCCCATGCGGCCGCCCTCAGAGATCGGCTGGCGCGCGGCGAAGAGGCCGACCTGGTGGTCGATCTCACGCCGGGGAGAAGCGTTGCGAGACTGGAAAAGGACCTTGGCCGCCTCGACAGCAAGACCAGCTTCTCAAACCGCCTGCGCAAGGGAGCCGGGCTCGAAGGCGTGAAGGCCTCCCTGTTGCGCGAACTGGCGCCCGGAGCCGCCCGGATGGGTCCACCTGATCTCGCTGCCTTGATCAGGGCGCTGCCGATACCGCTGTTGCGCCCGCGGCCGATCGCCGAAGCTATCTCTTCGGCAGGCGGAGTTCAGTGGGATTCGATCGACGAAAGCTACATGCTGAAGGCACTGCCCGGCACCTTCGTTGCGGGAGAGATGATCGACTGGGAAGCGCCGACCGGGGGCTATTTGCTGACCGCCTGCTTCGCCACCGGCCGTGCCGCCGCCCGCGGCATCGACCGCTGGCTCAGCCGATAGATCGATAGATTTTCGCCGCACCCGGCAAAGGCGCGGCGAAAGGACTTGGAGGTGCCTCCAAAAGAGGCGGCTTACTGGTCGTTCAACACCAGACCCTTGGTCAGTTCCAGCGCCTGGCGCTCGAAGAGACCGCGGTAGATGCCGCCGTCGAGACGGATCAGCGCGTCATGCGTGCCCTCTTCGGCGATCCGACCATGATCGAACACCAGCAGCCGGTCGAGCGCCCGCACCGTCGACAGGCGGTGCGCGATCACCAAAGTCGTGCGCCCGAGCATCAGCCGCTCCATCGCCTGCTGGATCAAGACCTCCGATTCCGAATCAAGGCTCGAGGTCGCCTCGTCCAGGATCAGGATCGGTGCATCCGCCAGGAACGCACGGGCGATGGCGATGCGCTGCCGCTCGCCCCCCGAGAGCTTTACCCCGCGTTCGCCCACCAACGTGCCGTAGCCCTTCGGCAGGGACGTGATGAAGTCGTGGGCGCTCGCGAGCTTCGCCGCCTTCTCGATCTCGCTCTGCGTGGCGTCCGGTCGCGCATAGGCGATATTCTCCGCCAGAGAGCGATGGAACAGGATTGGCTCCTGCTGGACGATCGCGATCTGCTGACGCAGCGACGTCTGCGCCACCGAAGCGATGTCCTGACCGTCGATCCGGATCTGCCCGGATTTCAGGTCGTGCAGACGCTGGATCAGCTTGACGAAGGTCGTCTTGCCCGAGCCCGAATGCCCGACGAGACCGACACGTTCGCCCTCCCGGATCGTCACCGAGAACCGGTCGTAGAGCGGCTTGCGGTGCGCACCGTAGTGGAACGTCACATCCTTGAACTCGATGCGGCCATCGGTGATCCGGATCGGCTTGGCGTCCGCCTTGTCCTCGATACCGAGCGGCTGGCCATGGATGTCGACGAGCTCCTCCATGTCGTTGATCGAGCGCTGCAAGTTGCGGATGTGCTGCCCGACTTCACGCAGGTAGCCCTGCAGGATGAAGAACGAGGTGAGCACGAAGGTGATGTCACCGGCCGTTGCCTGCCCGCGCGACCACAACAGGAGCGCAAAGCCGATCACCGCCGCGCGCAAGACGAGCAGCATGGCTCCCTGTGTCGTGCCGTTGGTCGTGCCGCGTATCCAGGTTCTGCGCGTGCGGTCCCGCCACTTGGCAAGAACCTTGGCGAGGCGGGCATCCTCCCGGCCTTCGGCACCGAAACCCTTGACGACGATGTTGCAGCTGACTGCATCCGCGAGCGCACCGCCGAGCTTCGTGTCCCATCGGTTGGCAAGGCTTGCCATCGGCGCGACATAGCCGAGCGACAGGAGGATCGTCACGACGATGAAGACGATCGAACCGATACCGATGATGACACCCATCATCGG
The DNA here is from genome assembly GCF_052044795.1 of Ensifer sp. 22521. NCBI lineage: Bacteria > Pseudomonadati > Pseudomonadota > Alphaproteobacteria > Hyphomicrobiales > Rhizobiaceae > Ensifer > Ensifer sp. 22521. The sequence goes on along the minus strand of NZ_JBQENM010000018.1, from coordinate 35,251 downwards.
CCAGTAGAACGACATCAGCACCGTCGAGCCGACGAGCATTACGACGGACGGGAACAGGGCCACAAGCAAGGTGTCGTTCAACAGATCGAGCGCCCACATGCCGCGCGTCACCTTGCGCACCGTCGAACCGGCAAAGCTGTTGGCGTGCCAGTCGGTCGAGAAGCGCTGGATGCGGTAGAAGGCGGCAGACGCGATGTCGGCCATCATCTTGAGCGTCAGATCGGTGACGCCCAGGAAGGTGAAGTGCCTGAGTATGATCGCGCCGAGCGAGAGCGCCATCAGCATCCAGAAGGCAGCAAGTGCCGCATTCCAGGCAAGCTGATCGGCTGCCGCACCGGAGACGACGGCGTCGACAAGCCGGCCGGAATAGAGCGGCGTCAGGACGTCGGCGAGCGTTGACAGCAGAACCATGCCAAGGATGACACTGATCCGCAGCGGCTGCCGCTTCCAATGGACCCAAGTGAAACCAAGAACGCTGCGGAACGCACCGCCGCGCAGATCGAAACGAGTAAAAGCCATAACGATTGCCCGATGCCCATGCATCGGCCTCAAAACTGATTCAAAACGGAGTATGCCGAAAAAAGGAACCCAGCTTCCGATGCGGCATCATTGGTTTGGCAGCGTCCTCCGGGGAGGAAGGGCCAAGGTCAGCGAGACGAACTCCGACCTGGAAAAGACGGAAAGGCGAAAGTGCCCTTCTGCGTCCAGCTCAGAACTGTACGCCGCCCCGTAGGGAGAAAGAAAAAGCTGGCATCTTTTAAAACCTCCCTGATTGGTTGCCGGATGACGACCTATAGGCGAATCGGGCGCAACCGCCAAGTGCAGAAATCTTGCCATGGCGCCAATCGTCGCGGCTGCGGCCGGTTTGCAACAGTCGCTGGACGCAGATCGCGAACGTCGAGAACGCCGCGCATTACCGCGCGGCGTTCCAATCCTCGAGCAAGGTCAGCCCTTGCAATGCTCTGCTGCTCGGCGTGAGCCTTAGAAGCTCACCTTGACGCCGTGGTCGGAGACGCCCGACGCAATCTGCCCGGTGTAGTTGACGCCAAAGGTCGCGTCCGGCGCGATGTTGAAGTCGATGCCCGCTTCGACCAGCGCCGACATCGGCGACGACGATCACGCCGAAGTCGCCGCCGTCTCGGCCGCCATGCGCCAGGCCGAGCGCGTCATTCTCGCAGTCGACAGCAGCAATTTGGCCGGCGGGCGCTCGTCCGGCTTGCGTCGCTTGCCGACATCGATGCGCTGGTCACCGACAGGCTGCCGGACGAGCACCTCGTTGCGCTCCTGCACGAACATGGCGTCAGCATCCATTGCTAGTGGAAGTACCGGAAACGAAGGTGCCACCGCGTTTTTGGACCAAAGGCTTGAAAACCGTAGCCGGGCACCACACATAGGCATCATCGAATTGCCCGTGGAGCCCGCCGGAATTCATCCGAAGGCTCCGGGCGAAGTTCGCGCGGAAACCCTGACCACGGATGTACTGGCAGTGTGACGCAGCGAACGGGAAAAGGTCGGCCTTGCCGGCCTTTTTTGTTTTCACCACCGCTTCAATCCGATCGGAGGCTGGCCGGCGCTGCTACCAGCGGACGGCCAAACGCGCGCCAATGGCTCCAAGCAGCGTCAGGCCAAAGACCGCGATCGTGTACCAGGTCGCGACGAAGAGCGGCGAGTCGTCGGGGCAGTGGGCGGCATAGAAGGTCGCAGCGATGCCACCTGCGGCAAGCCCCGCCAGCGCACCGGAAAGCGCCGGCCGCGATGGCGCGCCGTGGCGCAGCGCCAGCAGGAAGAGCGCAAGCGGCGCCAAGCCGATCAGAGGAATGAAGGTCAGGCAAAGCACGCTGTTGGTGCCGATCAGTTTTGCAGCCCAGGTATCAGACGGCAGGGCGATCAGTTCCAGCGCGACACCAACGAGCACCAGCAACGGCGCGACGCAGAGATAGGGCAGCAGCTTGCGCAACTCGGCTTCGGGCCAGGCCGCAACGCGCATGGCTGCGAAGGCTGCCGCCGCGAGGGCACCGGTGACCACGAACTTGAACAGGAAGCGCAGCGTCTCAACAGCGGCGGCGATATCCGGCCTCGGCCCAAGCATCATGAAGAAGACGAGCCCGGCGAGCATGAGCGCCCCGCTTGCGGCGCCCAGCCACACAGTATTCATAGACAATCCGGGCCGCCGGATATCCGCTGCAAGAGCTTTGATGAGATCGTTCGTGTCCATGTCAGTTTCGTCCAAATCGGCGGGCGATTGCAGCCAGGCCGCGGTGAAGCGCCACGCGAACCGCCGTTTCGTTCATATCCAGTCTCTGCGCCGTTTCGGCGATCGTGCAGCCTTCGATCGAGATCGCGTTGACGACTGCCCGTTGCCCGGGCGCGAGGCCCTCCAGCGCCCGGCCGATCTCCCAATCGCGGGCCTTTTCGGATTCGGCGCTCGCAAGAGTTTCTTCATATTCGTCGATGCCCACCGTCGGGCGGCGGGCCTGCCGCCGGACGGCATCGACGAATTTGTGCCTGGCGATCGCATGGAGCCAAGGGATAACAGGCGCATCGCCTCGCCAGGTATGACGCTTGACGTGCACCGCCAGCAACGCCTCCTGGACGATATCCTCCGCATCGACGCCGCCGCCCGCGGTCCACCGCCTCGCCCAACCGCGGATTACGAGCGCAGCATCACGCAGGAAGTCGCCATAGGCTTTCTCGTCACCGGCCAAGGCCTGGCGAAGCAAACTTGCGAGATGTTCGTCCTCCGCGCCGCTCACTCGCGCCTTTCCTCCCCATTCGCTGATTCCAGGCGTTTGTTACACACTCATCCCAAATTCGCATGGGCAGCGCTGTCAAGCCGGCTGACATCATCGTGACCGCTCGCGAACGCATCACGAAAGCGTGTTGCCAACGTTATGTAACGCCCCCTGTCTCCGCGACGAAAGACCTGATGTGCGCCTGAGACAGGACGCACGGGATGAGTTCAACACGGAGATAGAATGATGTCCATGAAGTCCACAATCAGCAGCGCAATGCTCGCAAGCGCGGTTGCGGCCGCCCTGTCGACGCTCGCGACCGCAGCGCCGCTCACCGAAGCACAGGTCAAAAGCGCGGTGGATGCGGGCAAGGAAAAGTGCTTCGGCGTCGCCCTCAAGGGTCACAACGATTGCGCCGCCGGACCGGGCACGACCTGCCAGGCCACGTCCACGGTCGACTATCAGGGCAACGCCTGGAAGTTTGTCGATGGCGGCACCTGCACGACCATGGAACTGCCCGACGGTCGCAAGGGCTCGCCGCAGCCGCTGGCCCGCGACATGCCTTCCTGATCCACCACAGAGCGGAACGGGATGCGGGGCAATCGCGTCCCGTTCCGCACAGGCTTTCACCAAACGGTGGCGCTTCAGCCCGCCACTGAAAAGCACTCGAATACTGAACGGGATTGGCGATGAGCACTTCGACAGGATACGGCGGCCGGTTTGCCTTGGTGAGCCAGCGTCTGCCGAAACATGAAATCGCCGGGCTGGCGGGAACCAGCTTCAAGCACCAGCACCTGCCGGCAATCCTCGCCGATGATACGCCGGGCGGCTTCTTCGAGGTTCATGCGGAAAACTACATGGGCGCCGGCGGTCCGCCGCATGCAGCACTTACCCGCATCCGCGAGGACTTTCCGGTCTCACTGCATGGCGTCTGCATGTCGATTGGCGGGCCACAACCGCTGGACAAGACGCATCTCGCCCGATTCAAGGATCTGGTCGACCGCTATGAACCGGCCCTTGTCTCCGAGCATCTCGCCTGGTCGACCCACGAAACCACCTTCTACAACGACCTCTTGCCGCTGCCCTACACCGAGGCGACCGCCGCTCGCGTCGCCGATCATATCGACGAGGTCCAGGAGATGATCGGCCGCCGGCTGCTGCTCGAAAATCCCTCGACCTATGTCACCTTCCGGGAATCGACGATGAGCGAAACGGCGTTCATTCGCGAACTGGTAAAACGCACCGGCTGCGGACTGCTGCTCGACGTCAACAACGTCTTCGTCTCGGCCACCAACCACGGCTATTCCGCGCTCGACTATCTCGGCGACTTTCCGCTGGAGCATGTGGGCGAGATCCATCTTGCCGGGCACGCGGAACAGCAGGACGACGAGGGCGAACTGCTGCTGGTCGACAGCCACGACGGGCCGGTCGCCGATGCCGTCTGGAAACTCTACGAAATGGTCATCGCTCGGACCGGCCCCATCCCGACTCTGATCGAATGGGACAGCGCCATTCCCGACTGGCCGGTGCTGAAGCGCGAGGCGACGGCCGCACAACGGATCCTTGACCGCCATGCGCAGGTGGCGTCACGGGAGAAGTTCCGTGCAAGCGCCTAGCAGACTACCCACCGCGCGCGTTGGCGCCGCCGGCAGTTATGTCGCCGGCTTCGTGCCGCCGCTTCTTGATCCGGAACGGCAGACGCCGACGCTGGTCTCCGGCCCGAATGGCAAGGCGGCCGTCAAGCGCTTCAACGTCTACCGCAACAACGTCACCGTCAGCCTGATCGAGGCGCTGGCGGCGACCTTCCCGGCGACTGAGCGCATCACCGGCGAAACCTTCTTTCGTGCCATGGCCCGCTTTCACGTGCGGGAAACGCCCCCGACCTCGCCGCTGCTTTTCGAATACGGCCGGGACTTTCCCAACTTCATCGCGCGCTACGAGTACGCCCAAGCGATGCCCTGGCTTGCCGATGTGGCGCGGATCGAACGCGCCTGGCTCGATGCCTATCACGCCGCCGATAAGTCGGCGCTGACGCCAGATGCACTCGCCGCCGTTCCGCCGGACCGGCTCGGCGACGCCGTCTTCGAGGCGCACCCGGCGACCCGGATCGTCCCATCCGACTATCCCGCTGTGACGATCTTTGCCGTCAACCGGGCGAGCGGACCCGTCGACCGAATCGAGTCCTTGGCGCCGGAAAGCGCGCTGATCACCCGCCCGGAACTGGAGGTGGCTGTCCGCAACCTCACACCCGGAGCGGACATTCTGCTCGACCGCCTGCTGTCAGGTGTTCCCCTGGCCACGGCGGCAACGGAAGCAGCAAGCCAATATCCCTCGCTCGACCTCGCCACCGCCATCGCAACGGCGCTCGAGGCCGGCGCCTTCTCGGCCATTCATTACGGAGGATGAAACCATGATGTCCGCATCCAGCTCCCGAAACAGCGTCAATGCCACCGACCTGTCGCACTGGGCCCGCCGCGCGAACCGGGCGGTCGGCGCGCTCGCTCCCCTCTGGCTCGCGCAACTCGTCCTGCGCTTTGGGCTGGCCGTGCCGTTCTTCCGGTCCGGCATGAGCAAATGGGACGGTTTCCTACAGTTGAACGATGTCGCGGTGCTGCTCTTCAGTTCGGAGTTTCAGTTGCATCTTCCCGGCGGTCCTTATCCCTATCCCGCACCGGCGGTCATGGCCTTTGCCGCGGGCTCGGCCGAGATCCTTCTGCCGATCCTGCTGGTGTTCGGTCTGGCAACCCGCTTTGCCGCGCTCGGGCTGCTGGTGATGACCGCAGTCGTGCAACTGACCGTTCCGGACGGCTGGCCCATCCACATCACCTGGGCGGCAATGGCACTCGGCCTCATGGCTTCCGGTCCCGGCAAGCTGTCGCTCGATCATCTGCTGTGCACCTGGCGCGGCGGCCCCAACAAGGGCTGAGCCCATTCCGGCGCCCGCATTACCTGCGTGCGCCAACCCTGATCCCCACTCTCCCATCGGCAGTTCCAATAGCAGCGTGCGAAAATCTCGCACGCCGCTGTCGCGGTTTTTGAAATGTGCGGACGTAAAATCCAATATGGACATTTTAGTCCACGGGTGATTTAAGGACGGTTCCTGAAGAAAGGAAAGGCCGTGAATCCCGAACTCCGCCCGCATATGCTGGTCTGCGACGCGATCGCCTTGCTGTTCCAGCCCTATGCCGAAGTCGTGCTGCACGATCTCGCAACCGAAACCGTGATCCACATCGCCGGTAATTTTTCCAAGCGGGAAATCGGCGAACCCTCGCTGCTCAGCGAAATCGGTTTCAAGGAAGCGGACGGGGTCATCGGTCCCTACGAGAAGGTCAATTGGGACGGCCGCTCGATCAAAGCGATCAGCGCTGTGCTGCGAGGTACAGACGGCAAGGCGATCGGCGTGCTCTGCATCAACGCCGATGTCTCGGACTTTCACGCCGCACTCAGGACCCTCAACGCGCTTGTCCGCGTGCCTGCAAGCAGCGACAAGCCGGAGAGCCTGTTCAAGGAAGACTGGCACGAGCGCGTCAACGAGTATGTCCAGCAATGGACGACGGCCCGCGCGCTGACGATCTCGACGATGAGCCGGACCGACAAGCAGGCGCTGGTGATCGCCCTTTCCTCCGATGGTGCCTTCGGCGGCAAGAACGCCGCCTCCTACATCTCCCGCATCCTCGGCATGGGCCGGGCGACCGTCTACAAATACCTGAGCCAGGGCAGCGCGCCGTGATCGTCATCGACCGCGAAAAACTTGCATCCTTGCCCCTGCTGACACTCGCGGCCCCGGCGATCCGCGACGCCTATATTGCTGTGACCGATGGCCGCGCCAACCTGCCGCCGGTCGGCTACCTGCCGCTCATCGGCCGCAATGCCGATTGCCACATCAAATATGGCTACATCGAAGGCGATCCGATCTTCGTCGTGAAGATCGCGTCCGGTTTCTATGACAACCCGGCCAGGGGGCTGCCATCCAGCAACGGCATGATGGTTGCGGTCTCCGCCGAGACTGGAGACGTGGTCGCGGTGCTCGACGATAAAGGGATGCTGACCGATCTGCGCACCGGCATCGGCGGTGCCATCGCGACCATGGCCTTGTGGCGCAGCGACACCCGCTCGGTCGGCATCGTCGGCACCGGTACGCAGGCGCGCGTCCAGATCCGCGCGCTCGCCGCGCTCTCGGATCGAAAGCTTCATTTCTCGGTCTGGGGACGGTCGCCGGAAAAAGTAGCCGCTGTGCTTGCCGATCTTGCAGACCTTGAGCTTGCCATCGAGGCGACAACCGACTTGGAAGCGCTGTGCCGCCAATCCGATGCGATCGTGGCGACGACACCCTCGAAAGAGCCGCTGATCCGGTCGGACTGGATCGCTCCCGGCACGCACATCACCGCCATGGGTGCGGATGCGCCGGGCAAGCAGGAGCTCGACATCGCGCTCGTTGCCCGCGCCGATCGGCTTTTCGTCGATCTCTCCGAGCAATGCCTAGATCACGGCGAATTCTCCGCCGCTGCGCGGGCAGGATCGATCGGCGAAGGGCGCTGCGTTGCGCTCGGAGCGGTTCTTTCCGGTGCGACCAAGGGTCGGCGCTCGGACGGAGACATCACCATCGCCGACCTGACGGGGATCGCGACACAGGATATCGCCATCACCCGTGCCGCGCTCGCTGCGCTCGGTCTGCTTGGGCGCGCTGAAGGAGCACGATCATGAACAAAGACATTTTCGAAACAGCAGCACGCTCCGTACAGGCGCGCCAGCGTATCCGTCCGTTCATCTATGAGACGCCGCTGATCCCCTCCCGCGCAATCGGACGGCAAACGTCTTCGACTGTGCTGTTCAAGGCGGAGAACCTGCAGTTGACTGGTTCCTTCAAGATCCGAGGTGCCGCCAGCAAGATGACGTCGCTGCCGCGGGATCAGCGGGTGATTACCGCCTCCTCCGGCAACCATGGCATCGGTGCTGCCCATGCGGCAAGCGCGATCGGCCAGAAACTGACCGTCGTCTTGCCCGAGATCGTCAAGGCGGCGAAGCTCGAACGCATCCGCTCCTATGGCGTCGACGTCATTCTCCACGGCGGCGAAACAGGGCTCGCCGAACAGGAAGCCCAGCGGCTGGCCGCATCGGACAAGCGTGTCTACGTCTCGCCTTACAGCGATCGTGAGATCATCGCCGGACAGGGAACCATTGGGCTCGAACTGCTGGAACAGACCGAACGCATCGACAATGTCTTCGTCGCCATGGGCGGCGGCGGGCTGATCAGCGGCATCGGCTCGGTGCTGAAGAGTTTCAGCCCGCACACTCGCGTCATCGGCGTTTCCGCCGCCAATTCCGCAGCACTTGCCGCTTCGATAAACGCGGGTCGCGTCGTCGAGACGGAACATCTCGATACACTCGCCGAGGCGGTCGCCGGTGGCCTGGATGAAGACAGTGTCACGCTCGCGCTGGCTATGGCCGTCATCGACGAGGTGGTTACGTGCACGGAGGCGGAAATCGAAGCGTCGATGCGCGAGCTGCTTCTTGACGAGCATATGCTGGTCGAAGGGGCTGCAGCCCTCGCGCTCGCCGGCTTCCGCCAGGTCGCCGAAAAATACGCCGGCCAGACCAATGTCGTGCTGCTCTGCGGCGGCAATGTCGATGGCGCGAGCATGCTGCCTACATTGCTTCGCTAGGCGACGACCAGCGTCAAAGGCTGACCCGCTCGACGTAATAGCGCGGGATCTTCACCCGATCCCGATCGCGATAGAAGTCGATGCAGAAATCGACGAAGGCCTTGAAGCGTTTCGACACGTGCCGGCGGCGCGAATAGATGAGGTTGATCGCCGTCTGCGGTGAGCGCCAGTCGCAAAGCACCGGTTCCAGCAGGCCGGCCTGCCGCTCGGTCTCGACGAAGAAGTCAGGCAGGTAGGCGATGCCCTCGCCTGCCACCGCGAAATACTTGATCGTCCAGTAGTCGTTGGTGGTGCAGGTCGCAGCCGGCAGCAGGTCCACCTCGTCCTCGCCGGCTTGCGTCAGGTACCAGGATTGCAGCCGCGTCGGCTGGCGGAAGACGAGGCCGCGATGGCCGGCAAGTTCGTCCGGATTTTCCGGCTGTCCGTGGCGGGCGATGTATTGCGGACTGGCGAAAAGACCGTAGGACGAGACCGAAAGCCGCCGGCTGATGTAATCCACATCCGACGGCTCGCCCCAGTGGAAGATACCGTCGAGCGCCTGTTCGGTGACATCGGAAAACGGCTGACGCGAGGGGAGAAAGACGACGTCGAGATTGACCTGCGGATACTGCTGGCGAAAGGCGTAGAGCAGCTCGGACGTGATGGTCGTGCCGAACTCGCCGGTCGAACCCACCCGCAGCGTGCCCACGACCTCCTGGCGCATCTCGGCCATTGCGGTTGCCGCATCGTCGCAATTCGACTGGATGAGCCGCGCATAGCGCAGGAATTCCGCGCCCGCATCGGTCACATGAAGCTGGTGACCTTCCCGCACGAAGAGCTCGATGCCGAACTCGTCCTCCAACTGGCGGATCTTGTGGCTGAGTGTCGACTTAGGCAGCCGATACCGCCTGGAAGCCGCTGAAATAGAACGGGAATCGGCAACTTTCACGAAGCAGTCGATAAGCGAGAGATCCATATTTCGTCCAAAATCTTGGATGATATGTTCAGAAAATAGCCTGTTTCGGCCCATTGTGCAAACGCATGGGAATTGGGAATGTTCACTGGAGCTAAGGGAGAAGAGGTTCCAGTGAGCGATATCAGAGAATTCATTCGCGCCGCATCAGGCACCGGCGGCAAGGCAACGCTGGCGATCCGGGGCGGTCGCCTCGTCAATGTCGTCTCGGAGGAAATCTATCAGGCCGACGTCGCCATTTATGGCGAACGCATCATCGCCGTCGGCGACATCTCCGACTATATCGGCCCTGAGACCAAGATCGTCGACGCCACGGGCAAATATCTCGCACCGGGCATGATCGACGGGCATCTGCATGTCGAGTGCTCGAAGATGTCTTTGACGAGCTTTGCCAAGGCCGTCGTTCCGCTCGGCACGACCTCGATCGTCACCGGCCTCGACCAGATCATCGTCGTCGGCGGGCCGGCTGCAGCACGCGAGTTCCTCGATGAAGCCAAGCAGACGCCGCTGAAAGTCTTCTGGGGAGCCCCCTGCAAGACGCCCTACACCATGCCGCGCTCGACCGTCGGCCACTACTTCAGCCCGGCCGACCACCAGGCGACACACAACTGGCCGGAATGCGTCGGCATCTGGGAAACGGTCCGCGAATTCATCCAGGAGGAAGACGCCGACGTGCTGGCGGCGCTTGAACTCGCCGAAAAGAGCCGACTGCCGGTGCTTGGCTGCTGCCCGATGACCCGCGGCGCACGGCTTAACGGCTACCAGCAATCGGGCGTTCGCGCCGACCACGAGAGCTACACGCCGGAAGAGATGCTCGAAAAGCTGCGCGCCGGCATGCATGTCGTGGTGCGTGAATCCTCGATCTCGCATTTCCTTGCGGACAACCTGCGCATCGTGACGGAAATGGGCGTGAAGGCGCTCCGCCGCATCAGCTTCTGCACCGACGACGTGGTCGCGAGCGACATCCTGAAGCGCGGCCATCTCGACAACATGGTGCGCATGGCGATCGCCATAGGCATTTCGCCGATGGCGGCGATCCAGATGGCGACGATCAACGGCGCCGATGCGCTGAGGATCGACGACAAGGTCGGCTCGATCTCGCCCGGCCGCGCCGCCGACATCCTGCTCGTCAACAACCTGCGCGATTTCAACATCGAGACCGTCGTCGCCAAGGGCGAAGTGGTCGCCCGCGATGGCAAGATGGCGATCGAGTTGACGCCGCCGGTGCGCAGCGTTGCCCTGCGCAACTCCGTCAAGGTCGCACAGCTTGAGCCCGGCGACCTCAAGGTCGCCTATGACGGCGCCGGCGACACGGCCGAGGCGTTGGCGATCGCCGTCACGCCGGAAAAGATCTTCGTGCGCACCCGTCGCGACGTGACCCTTGCCGTCAAGGACGGCCAGGTCTTCGCCGATCCCGCCAGGGACGTGCAATACATCACGGTCGTCGAGCGCTACGGCAAGACCCGCAACCGCCCGGTCGCCTTCACCTCCGGCTTCGGCTTGCGCGAAGGCGCGATGGCCAGCTCGACCGCGCCCGATGACAACAACATCATCTGCATAGGCGCCGACCTCGAAGACATGCGCATCGCCATCAACCACCTGATCGCCCACAATGGCGGCCAGGTCGTGGTCAGGAACGGCAAGGTTGAAGCCTTCTTGCACCTGCCGATCGGCGGCATCGTCTCCGACATCGAACCGGCCGAGATGGCGGCGCTGGAAGACCAACTCGACGATGCGGCCCGAGCCCTCGGTTGCCCGCTTCCCTGGCCCTTCATGTACATGTTCGTGCTGCAGATCACGGCGATCCCGGAATATGCGATCACCGACCTCGGCGTCGTCGATTGTGTCGGGCTCAAGGTGATCTCGCCGTTTTCGCCCGCTCGAGGAGACGAGCGCGCCGAAGCCGCAGAATAATGCTCCAGGAGGGGACCGGTCATGCCGGCCCCCTCTGCCGTTTCAAAAAAGGGGAACAAAATGAACATTCAGAACAAGACCGTGGAGGCGGCACCTAGCCCGGAGACATCCTGGCTTCACGCCCTTCTTGATCGCTACTTCCAGATCTCGCGGTTCGGCTCCACCGTCCGCACCGAAATCCTGGCCGGCCTCACGACCTTTCTCGCGGCCTCCTACGTCATCGTCGTCAACCCCTCGATCCTGGCGCATGCCGGCATCCCGTTTTCGGCAGGCGTGACGGCGACGGTGCTCGTCAGCTTCATCGGCAGCTGCGCCATGGGGCTTTATGCGCGCAGCCCCATATTGGTGGCGCCGGGCATGGGCATCAATGCGCTCTTTGCCTACACGATGGTGGTCGGCGCCAAGGTTCCGCTCGAGGTCGCGCTCGGCTGCGTCTTCTGGGCCGGCGTGCTCTTCACCATCATGGCGTTCTTCAACCTGCGCCAGACGATCATCGAGGCAATCCCGGTCGATCTGCGCTACGGCATCGCCTGCGGCATCGGCCTCTTCATCGCGCTGATCGGCCTGGAAAACGCCAAGTTCATCGTTGCCAATCCCGACACCATCGTCGGGCTGACCCAGTTCAACCCGGTGACGCTCACCTTCATCGCCGGCTTCGTGCTGACGGTGGCGCTGGTGGTGCGGCGCGTTCCCGGCGCAATGATGGCCGGCATGATCCTCACCACCATCCTTGCGATCCCGATCGGCCGCTGGTGGGGCGACGGCAGCGCGTTCTGGCCGGAGACGCCCGACGTGCACACGCTGGTCAACTGGAGCGGTTTCTCCGCCGCACCGGATTTCAGCTTCGTTGGTCAGATCGATCTCCTGGGCGCGCTCAACCTGATCTATCTGCCCTTCATCTTCGTCTTCCTGTTCACCAACTTCATCGAGGCGCTTTCCACATTCCTTGGCCTTGCTGAAGCGGCCGACCTCAAGGATGAGACCGGCATGCCGCGCAATATCCGCGAATCGATGCATGTCGATGCGATCGCCGCACTGATCTCGGCCCCGCTCGGCACCAGCCCCGCGACCGTCTATCTCGAATCCGGCGCCGGCATCCAGCAAGGAGGCCGGACCGGTCTGGTGGCACTTATCGCCGGCCTGCTCTTCCTGCCCTTCCTGTTCCTGTCGCCGTTGCTCTCGCTGGTGCCGGCGGTGGCCACTGCGCCGGTGCTGATCCTCACCGGTCTCTTCATGTCCGAGCCGATCAGCAACATCCGCTGGAGCGCGCTCGACGAGGCGATCCCCGCGTTCCTCGCGATCGTCTTGATCCCGCTCACCTTCTCGATCACGCTCGGCCTGTCGCTGGCGATCATCGCCTATGTGCTGATCAAACTGGTCTGCGGCCGGGCGCGCGATGTAAGACCGGTCATGTGGTTCGTCGCGCTGCTTGCCGCAGCCCTCGTCGCCCAGACTCAATAGACCACCAGCAAATCCTTCGGCGCCCTCCTTTTTATGGAAGGGCGCCGACATCGCCCATCCGAAGGAAACAAACATGCTTCAATCCTGGTCGAGAACCGCACCCGAACTGGTCGACGTCGCCATGGGCCGCAAGCCGGCCGATCTCGTGATCCGCAACGGCAAATGGGTCAACGTCTATTCTGGCGAGATCATTCCCGGGACCGATATCGCCGTCAAAGCCGGCCGTTTCGCTTATGTCGGCCCGGACGCCGGCCACACGATCGGCGCCGATACCAAGGTCGTCGATGCGGCCGGCCGCTATCTCGTGCCCGGCCTTTGCGACGCGCACATGCATGTCGAGAGTGGTCTCGTCACCGTCACCGAATTTGCCCGCGCGGTGATCCCGCACGGAACCACCACCATGTTCATCGACCCGCACGAGATCGCCAACGTGCTCGGCCTCGATGGCGTCCGGCTGATGAACGAGGAAGCGCAGAGCCTGCCGGTCAACGTGCTCGTCCAGGTGCCGAGCTGCGTGCCGAGCGCACCGGGCCTTGAGACCGCCGGCGCCGAGCTTTCCGCTCAAGATGTCGCCGAGGCGCTCGCCTGGCCGAACGTCATCGGTCTCGGCGAGATGATGAATTTCCCCGGTGTCGCTGCCAACGACCCGAAGATGATGGCCGAGATCGCTGCGACCCAGGATGCGCGGCTGACCGTCGGTGGGCACTATGCCTCGCCGCATCTCGGCCGCGAATTCCATGCCTATGCCGCCGGCGGCCCGACCGACGACCACGAGGGGACCACCGTAGAGGACGCGATCGCCCGCGTTCGCCAGGGCATGCGCGCCATGCTGCGCCTTGGCTCCGCCTGGTACGATGTTGCCGCACAGATCAAGGCCGTCACCGAATCCGGCCTCGATCCGCGCAATTTCCTGCTCTGCACCGACGACAGCCATTCCGGCACGCTGGTTCATGACGGACACATGAACCGCGTGGTGCGCCATGCGATCGCACAGGGGCTGAAACCGATTACCGCCATCCAGATGGCGACGCTCAACACCGCCCAGCATTTCGGCCTGGAGCGCGAGCTCGGATCGATAGCGCCCGGCCGGCGGGCGGACCTGATCGTCACCTCGGATCTCGCGGCGCTGCCGATCGAGATGGTGTTTGCCCGCGGCGAACTCATGGCCGAAGGCGGGACGCTGGTGCGCGACATCCCGGCCTATGTCTATCCGGAAAGCGCCCGCAACACCGTCCATCTTGGCCGGATGCTGACCGCCGCGGATTTCGACATTCCGTCCAATGCACGCGCTACAAGGGCGCGGGTGAACGTGATCGGCGTCGTCGAAAACCAGGCGCCGACGCGCGCGCTCGAGGCCGAGGTCGCAATCGAAAACGGCTTCGTGCAGATGGATAGGGCCAACGATATCTGCCAGATCGCGCTCGTCGAACGCCACCGCGGCACCGGCGACGTCGTCAACGCCTTCGTCTCCGGCTTCGGCTACGGCAGCGATTGCGCGATCGCCAGCACGGTCGCGCATGATAGCCACCACATGATCGTCGTCGGCACGAACAAGGCGGACATGGCCAAGGCCGCCAACCGACTGCACGAGGTCGGCGGCGGCATCGTCGTCATCAAGCAAGGCCGCGAGCTGGCTCTGGTCGAACTTCCCGTTGCCGGCCTGATGTCGGATCAGCGGGCGGAGATCGTTGCCGAGAAGGCCGCGGCCATCGTCGAGGCGATGCGCGCCTGCGGCTGCCGGTTGAACAACGCCTACATGCAGCACTCGCTGCTGGCCCTCGTCGTCATTCCGGAACTCAGGATTTCGGACAAGGGCTTGATCGACGTCCGGACCTTCCAGAAGATCGACGTGATCTTGAGCACGCACTGAGCCTAAATAGCGATTGGCCGCCGGCAACCCGGTGGCCAACTCGCCCGTGGTTCTTAATTCCGGGTGATCGCGGGATGGGTGAAGCCACATAATCCCCTGAAAACTTCCTTTATGGTTAACCGATACTTAAACGGAGCCCGACGGCCCCGTTGCCCGGGCGTATCTGCCGTTTGCTTAACCGCGACCGGCCGCAGTAGACACCCGAACCCCCTGTTGATATGGCGTCCCACAATGGAACATGCGTGCAGGCGGAACCGAAACGCCCACAGCTGTTCCGCCCCAAATTGCATGCAATGATGGCAAATGATACAAGATGAAGCTTATATACAACCGTGTGGGGCAAAGGATATCGAGCAGCGCTCGCCATGCTCCGAAGCGAGGTTTCCACAGGTAAGATCGCAAGCAGCCTATTGGCATTGACCCGGGCGGGCGACGCGGTAGCTTTGCAGAAGGACGAGCCGAACCGGAGCGCCGTTGGAGCGGGCTTTTACATTCTTCCGGCGCGTTCGAAATAGAGAGGGAAAGGCAAGCATGCCGGACACTGACGCAACCTTGTCTGCTTCAGCTTCAGTGCAAGATCCCGTTGCGGCCCATCTGGACGAAGTCCTCTCGTTCTATGACGAAGCCTTTCATCTGACCGGCGCCTCGCCGGCGCTGCAGGAAACTTACGAAGTCGGCACGCTCGTCGATGCCACCTTGTGGCATCTCTATCCCGAGTTGCTTGCGCCGGTGTCGAAGGCCGCGGTTGAATCCGTCATCGCTCACGGCGTGCCGCGCAGCGTCGAAGTCGTCGACGCCACCACCAAATCACGGCGCACGCTGCTCGTCTTCCGCGCCATGCGTGGCATCGGCGTGCTCGAAACGAGCGGCCGCTCGACCCGCCGCGAGGTGGGCAGCCATGGCGAAAGCGAGCGCGCGCTGCTTCTGCACCAGGCGACCCACGACGTGCTGACCGGCCTGCCCAACCGGCGGCAGTTCAGCGACGATCTGCAAAGCATCCTGCCGACGCCGGGCGAGAAGCTGGCGCTGATGCAGATCGACCTCGACGATTTCAAGCCGGTCAACGACACGCTCGGCCACGGCGCCGGCGACGCGGTCTTGAAAATGGCCGCCGAGCGCATCCGCGGCACCCTTCGCGACGGCGAAGTCGCCTATCGCCTCGCCGGCGACGAGTTCGCCGTCATCCAGCGCCACAGCGACCAGCCGGCAGACGCCGAGTATCTCGCCGAAACCCTGATCCAGGCGTTCGGCGAACCTTTCACGATCGACGGCATCTCCGTCTTCGTCGGCGCCAGCATCGGCATTGCCATTGCGCCGAATGACGGAAACGACATCGAGCAACTGATGAAGGCGGCGGACATTGCGCTTTATGCCGCCAAGAAGGACGGACGGGGCCGGGCAAAGACCTTCAGCCGCTCCATGCTGATCGTGCTCGAACAGCGCGAGATGCTGCGCCGCAGTCTGCGCACCGCGCTGCAGGACAAGCAGTTTTCGATCGAGTACCAGCCGCTCGTCGAGCCGCCATTTTCGATCGTCGGCTTCGAGGCGCTTGTGCGCTGGCACCATCCGCTGGTCGGCACGATCCCGCCCAACGTCTTCATCCCGATGGCGGAAGCCGACGGCCTGATGAACGAGATCGGCCAATGGGTGCTGGAGGAGGCCTGCCGGCAGGCTGCCACCTGGCCGTCGCACTTCACCGTCGCCGTCAACCTGTCGCCGGCGGAGTTCCTGCGCGAGGGCCTGACAGACCGGATCGCCCAGGCGATCGACATGGCAGGTTTGAGGGCCGACCGGCTTGAGCTCGAGGTCACAGAATCGGTGCTGCTTGAACGCACGACCAACAACCTCGACACGCTGAACACGCTCAACGTGCTCGGTATCCAGATCTCCCTCGACGATTTCGGCACCTTCTATTCGTCGCTCAGCTACCTCAAGAACTTCCCCTTCGATACGATCAAGATCGACCGCTACTTCATCAAGGATCTGGAGAGCGACGAAAAGAGCCAGACGATCGTCCGGTCGATCATCGGCCTTGCCCACGGTCTTGGTATGCGCGTGACCGCCGAAGGCGTGGAAACGGTTGGACAGGCGGTCTGGCTGCGGAAAGAGGGATGCGACCGGCTGCAGGGTTACTTCCTGGGCATGCCGATGCCGGCGGACGCCATTGGCGCCTATCTTCGCCGCTCGTCGGCAATGGCAACGCTCTAGGCGCATCCGTGCGTTGCGCGGCGGGATGCGCGGCGCATCACCTGGGTTGTTTACGTGCAAAATCCGGGGGTTGCGTGGTTAGAAATCATTATAGAAAGTGCCGTATGGCCGTGGCAGAGTTCGGGGTGCGGAGGACATTGCTGCATGGGTGCTAGTGTCAACAAGACCACGGAGACGGCTTTCGAGCCCTTGCTTCAGTTCGATATGGAGATGGAAGATTTCCTCTCGGACTGGCACCATTGCGATCATGTTTCGAGCTACCTCGCGCGTATGATCAGCCACAACCGGACCGATCCGGTACGGCATTCGAACTTCTTTTCCTCCGCGCTCAACGAGCTTCTCGAGGTTTCATTTCGCGGCGGCACCACCGACGGCAAGATCGGGTTGTCGATCTATCGCCAAGGCGCCACGGAGCGGGTTCAGCTGAGCTTCCCCTGCCCGCCGGGCCAGGCGCGCTTCTATCGTGAAGCGGTATCGAAAACCCGTGAGAGCGATGCCCAGGCCCGCTACCTCGACGCCATTTCCAACGACCTTGCCCCCAGCCGGGAATCGGTGCTTCTGGACCTCGCTGTGAACTACGACGCCCGCCTCCGGCTTGACGAGGATGCGGCTCCGGCCATCACCCTGATCGTGGATCTTCCTCTTGAAGGTGAAGGAATGGTGAGTTGATCGCGGCGGGTCTTCCTCAGCGTTTCAAGGTCGGTTTTGACCCGAACAGCCAGATCTTCTCGCTTGCTGGAACGATTCGGCCGCGTTCGATCGATGAAATCGCCGAGAGCATCCATGCGCTGAGAGAAGCGATCGATGCGGTGCGCGGCGTTCTCTATATTGATGTGAAGCGCCTCATCCAGATGAACAACACGGCCTTCCAGGCCTTCATCCGGGTCGCCCTCGACGCCTGCCGCGAGCGATCGGACCTGCGTCTGGTCATCGTCACGTCCAGCGTCGTCAGCTGGACGACGCGCATGTTCCGGCACCTGAGCACGATCGAGCCGCAGATCTCCGTCGAGGTCTATGATTCGATGTTCTATCCCGGCCAGGACTACTTCGAGGATACGAGCTTCATTCCAATCCTCCGCGCGCAGACGAAATTGACCTGGCGCCACGAGCGCACCATCCTGCCGCGCCACGGCATGCGGCCCGGAATCGCCGTGGCCGACATCTGCTGCGGCATCGGCGATTTCGCCGTGCTCGCGCAGAAGGAGTTTCAGCCGGCGCGGATCGTCGCCCTCGACCACTCGAAGCCGAGCCTCGCCTATGCCCGCACGGTGGCGGCGGAGTTCGGCGTGACGGGTATCGAATATACCTATGGCGATGCGTCGGAGATGCTACTGGAGGACAACCAGTTCGACTTCGTGGCCTGCCGCCACTCGCTGCAGATCTTCAATCAGCCGGAGCTGCTTCTCAAGGAACTCTATCGGATCGTGAAGCCGGGCGGCCGGGTCTACATCACCAACGAGAAGAACTCGCACTGCCTCGGCGAGCCGCGGGCGCAAAGCATCCAATGGACCTACAACGAGCTCGCGAGGCTTTTGAGCCATTTCGAGATGGATGTGGAGCTCGGGCCGAAGAGCCGGCGCTATCTCGCCGACGCGGGCTTCGACGACATCCTGGTTGAATCCTTCATGGTCACAAATCTGGACGGTGACCCACAGGATTTCGCCGACATCATCGCCGGCTGGGAGAAGATGTTTGCGGCAATGGCGGCGAGACACGGCGAAGCACCCGAATTCATCGACCGTTTTCGCCAGGGCTTCCGGGACCACATCTTCGCTGCATTGCATCCGAAGGGCTATGCAGGCTGGCCGATCTGGGCAGCGTCCGGGCGCAAACCACTATGAGCGCAAGCAATATCCAACGTCCCCGGTTCGGTTTGAGATCCTTTCGCGCCAAGTTCGTACTGGTCGTCGGCAGCGCCGTGCTCTTCGACCTCCTGCTAACAGGCGGTCTGGCGCTCTGGAACGTTCAAAGATTGTCGCGTGACGCGACGACGGAGGTCGGACAGGGCCTGCAAAAGGCCAACGAAGATTACATGCGCACCTACGCGGTTTCGACGGCCGCGCGGGTTAATCTTCTGCTCGGCCAGGTTCACGCCGACGTCGCCACGCTCGCGGGCGTGCTGCAGGCGCAGATCGACCGCCCCGTGCGCAGGTCCGACGTGGGGGAGGCACTTGCCCGGCACGCACCGGAATCCGTTACAGTCACCTACGATCCCAAAGGTGGGTGGGCGCAGAACCTTCCAGGACAGCTCTCGAGCGTAAGCGTTTGGAGCTATCTCCTTGGCCCCGACCACCGGCCGCTGCCCGAGGTGCAGACCGATATCGAGAACAGCGCCGTTCTCGATCTGGTTGCTCCCGCCCTGCTTGCGCACGGCCGCTCCAAACTGCAGATGTACTATGTCGGGCCAAAAGAACGGCCGATCTTGCGGATGGCGCCCTATGCCGATCAGGCGCAGACATTCGACCGTCTCTACCCCGGTCACAACGAAGCCAACTTCTGGAGCTTCTTCTTCCCCGGCCTCTACGAGTCCTGGGAGGAATGGGCGAAGCATCCGAACCTCAGGCCCGTTGCAGCCGATACCACGCAAACGGCACCTTACACCGATGCCGCCTCGGGCAAACTGATCGTCAGTTTCTTCCAGCCGCTCTGGACGCCCGATCGCAAGGGTGTCGCCGGAGCGACCGGAACCGATATCACGCTCGATCAACTGGCCGAGGTTGTCGAAAGCGTCAAAGTCGGCGACAGTGGCTTCGGATTTCTGGTGATGTCCGACGGCAATGTGCTTGCCATCAATCCGGTCGGCGAAAAGGTAATCGGCCTGCAGCGGTCGAGCGACACTGGTGGACAAGGCGTCACCGGGTTGGAGCGCTCGCTACGCCGCAGCGTACAGCCCGCGATCACAGAGCTGCCGCTTGGCGCCGATGGCGCCATTCAGCGGGTACTACTCGACGAGAGCGGTGAGAAGGTCCCCTACCTCATTCTCCTGAAGCAGCTCGCGCCAGAGAACTTCTGGGTGTCCGGTCCGGTGCGCCGCGAGACCATGTCGATTGGCATCGTCGTGCCGGAGCGGGAAATCTATGCCTCACTGTTTGCGGCGCAGGCGAGTATCTCTGAAGCGACAAACCGCATCCTCATCTATCAGATCCTGGCCCTGCTCGCTTCGCTGCTGTTCGTCACGCTCGCCGTGTTCGGCATTTCCAAGCGCGTTACCCGCGGCATCAGCGCGCTCGCCGGAGCGGCGACCCGCATCGAAGCGAAGGACTATTCCGTCCGTGTGCCCATTACGACGCGCGACGAAGTCGGTGAAGCCGCCATCGCGTTCAACCGCATGGCCGAAGAGATCAGCTACCACACCGAGAACCTCGAAAACCTGGTGACCGAACGCACCAAGCAGCTCGAGGACGCCAACCACCAGATTTCGACGCTGAATACCCAACTGCGCAGCGAGAACCTGCGCCTTGGGGCCGAACTCGCCGTCGCCAAGCAGATCCAGATGATGGTGCTGCCGAAGGCCGGCGAGCTCGCGGAAATCGCCGACCTCGAGATCGCCGCCTATATGCGGCCGGCCGACGAGGTGGGAGGCGACTACTACGACGTGCTGCGTGACGGCGAGCGCCTTAAGATCGGCATCGGCGACGTGACCGGTCATGGCCTTGAAAGCGGTGTGCTGATGCTGATGGTGCAGTCGGTCGCCCGCGCCCTGCAGGAAGCCGGCGACATGGACCCGGAGCAGTTCCTCAACCGCCTCAACCGCGCCATCTACAAGAACATCGTGCGCACCAACACCGACAAGCATCTGTCGCTGGCCTTCCTCGACTACGACCACGGCCGCCTGACGCTGTCGGGGCAGCACGAGGAGCTGATCGTGGTGCGCAAGGGTGCCGAAATCGAGCGGATCGACACGCTCGACCTCGGCCTGCCGATCGGTCTCGAATCGGACATTTCGGCTTTCGTCGCCACCCGCGAGATATCCTTCGGCCGCGGCGACATGATCGTGCTACACACGGACGGCGTGACCGAGGCGGCGAACGCGAAGGGCGAACTGTTCGGTATCGAGCGGCTGTGCGCAAGCGCCGGAAAGTTTTACGGACAAAGCGCCGAGGACGTCAAAGCGGGCATCATCGACGACCTGATGGCGCATATCGGCAAGCAGAAGATATATGACGACATCACGCTCGTCGTCATGAGACACAGGTGATCAGATGACCACGCTCTACGGACTGGCGGACCTGACGATCGGTGCCCACCAGAAGATGACCCGGCTGCGTCTCTACGACGGGCCGCTCGATCTCAGCTGGAAGCATTGCGCCATGGCTTCGGATTTCGTCGCCGAACTCGCCGCGCTGCGCTACCGCGCTTCGCGCAACACCTATCGGGAAGTGCGCCACAATATCGGCTACCTGACCAACGAACTGGTCGAGAATGCCGTGAAGTTCCGCGCCTCCGGTTCTGTCGTCGTCGAGGCTGCCCTCGAGGGCCACAGCTTCCGCACGAAGGTGTCGAACGTGATCGACAACGAAGCGGCCGCCCGCTTCCAGGAACTGCTTTCCGAGATCGCCGACGGCGACCCCGGCGACTTGCTCATCGAGCGTATCGAGGCAAACGCAACCGGGCTCGGCAAGAGCGGCTCGGGGCTTGGTCTTTTGACGCTGATGAGCGATTATGGTGTTCGTTTCGCTTGGGTTTTTGGCGCCCAGGGTGACGACGGCGAAACCTCCTTGGAGACCTATGCCTCCATTGCGGTCCCAGACCTCTCGAACTGATGAGCCGGTGAACATGGAAAACAAGGACGTAGAAGAGTATCGCGTTTGGTCCGAAGGCAACGACATCCATTTCGAAGGCACGATGCGGCTGCCGGGAACGGAAGCCTATGCCCCGATCTTCTCGACCGTCATGGGCGTGCTCGAAACCGAGCCTGAGCACGTCACGATCGATTTGACCGAATTGCAGTTTCTGAACTCGTCCGGGATCAACCTGCTCGCCAAACTGACGATCGAGGCGCGCAACCGGCCGAACGTGCAATTGACGGTGCGCGGGACCTCCGAAATCCCGTGGCAATCAAAATCCTTGCCGAACCTCAAGAAACTGCATCCCGGCCTCGATCTCAGGCTCAACTGAGGTCGGCGATCCGGCTGTATTGCGGCCGGTCAACGACAGAGCGCCGTGCGGTCAACTGAACGCACAAAGGCCGCTCTAGCACTTTGACTCTAGCGCATCTTTCCGCCTCCAGTGACTTCACCTGAGAGCGGGATGCTCTAGACATTCCAGCCAGCACTTCCGGCTTCTGCCGGTTGTGCTGGCTCGCAGCTCCTCGACGAGGCACGCTTCAGGAAAAGAGACTCGAGCCGGTTCGCTGCCCCTTGGTGCCGCCCGGCCGCGTTGACTCACGCATCAACTCGGCCTATGCATCAAATCATCTGATGACTTGATGAGCAGACGATGCAGCCGATCAATCGTACCAATCTCACCGAGAGCGCAGCCGAAAGCCTGCGAACGGAAATCCTCAGCGGCCGCTGGGCAGTCGGCGAGCGCATTCCGAACGAAACAGCACTCACCGAACTACTCGCCGTCAGCCGCGGCACCGTGCGTGAAGCCGTTCGGGTCCTGATCTCGAAGGGCCTTCTCGACGCCCGCCAGGGCTCCGGCACCTATGTCCGCTCGACCGTCGACACCTCGGACGCGCTCGACCGGGTCAAGCGCACCGGTCTGCGCGACCAGTGGGAAGCACGCGCGGCACTCGACGTCGAGGCGGCGCGACTGGCGGCACTCCGTCATACGCCTGAAGACCTCGAGCGCATGTTCAAGCTGCTTGGCGCCCGCGGCACGGTGGCCGATGGCGGACGCGACGCCTTCGGCCAACGCGACATCGCCTTCCACAGAACGATTGTCGAGGCATCGGGCAACAGGGCGATCGTCGCGCTCTATGATTTCTTCACCTCGGCCATCCTCGAAACCATCCACTCGACCCTTCGCGGCGACCTGCCCGAGCCGGACGACCGGGCGCATGCGGCGATCGTCGAAGCGATCTCGTCCGGTGATCCGGACCAGGCCGCGGCCTCCGTCCGGGCGTTCATGGCCCCCGTCCTCGCTGAACTTGATCGGCTTCTCACCCAATGAACCAGACTTTTCGTGATCCCCACAAGGCCGAGGCCGCCGAGCCGCTGGACTTCGAAGACCAGCTGATCGATGCCGAGGCTGACAGCCTACCGGCGCCGCAACCGCCTGTCTTGAGCCGCAGCGCCCGGGTTCTTCTAGGCGTGAGCCTCGTCCTGATCGCCTTCAACCTGCGGCCGCTGTTTTCGAGCCTCTCAGTGCTGCTGCCCGAGGTGATGCAGGCAACCGGCCTGTCGACCGCAGGCGCCAGCGTACTCACCACCCTGCCGGTGCTCTGCCTCGGCATCTTCGCGCCGCTTGCGCCAAAACTCGCGCAACGCTTCGGCGCCGAGCGCACGCTTCTTGGCGTGCTGCTGCTTCTGACGCTCGGCACGGGCCTGCGCGGCGTTCAATCCGTGCCGCTGCTGTTCCTCGCGACCTTTGCCGCCGGTGCGGCGATCGCGGTCGGCAACGTCCTCCTCCCCGGCCTCGTCAAGCGTGACTTTGCCGACCGGGCCGCGATGATGACGGGCTTCTACACCATGGCGCTCTGTGCCGGCGCGGCCAGTGCCGCCGGCCTCACTCTGTCGATCGAGCACCATGTCGTCGGCTCCTGGTCCGGCGCGCTCGCGGCCTGGGCGGTGCCAGCCCTGACGGTGCTCCTGATCTGGGCGCCACAGGCGTTGCGTGGTAAGGCTCAGGCCCGCCACAGCGGCTTCCGCGTCGTCGGCCTCTGGCACGATCGCCTCGCCTGGCAGGTAACTCTGTTCATGGGGCTGCAGTCGGCACTGGCCTATTGCGTCTTCGGCTGGATGGCGCCGATCCTTCGCGAGCGCGGCCTTGATGCCGCAATCGCCGGCGCGGTCGTCTCGGCCTCGATCATGATGCAGGTCGTCACCTGCCTGCTCGTGCCGTCTTTTGCCGTCCGCCGCCGGGACCAGCGCGCCGTCTGCGTGGCGCTCGCGGCTGCTGCGGTCATCGCCCTGATCGGCATCCTCTTTGCGCCGCTATCGACGGTGCTCGTCTGGGCCATTCTTCAAGGCATCGGCCAGGGTGGCCTGATTGCCGCGGCGATGACGCTCATCGTGCTTCGCTCGCCCGATTCCCATGTCGCAGCCCACCTCTCGGGCATGGCCCAGGGCGTCGGATACGTGCTCGCCGCCATCGGCCCGCTGCTCGTGGGCTTCATCCGCAGCTGGACCGGTAGCTTTGCGGCCAGCTCGATTCTCTTCGTCGCCCTTGGCATCGGCGTGGCGATCATGGGCATGGGCGCCGGCCGGGCGCTCCATGTCGGCGCACGAACGGTCAGGATCGACGATCGCTAAGACGGGCGCTGCCGTCTTGAAATGAAAGCTCAGTTCGATCGGGCTCCACTCTCAGGTGGAGCCCTTTCGCGTCGATCTCAGTGCACTGCTTCACGCCGCAGCGACCGCCTGCTGATAGCGCGGTGCGGGCCTGAAGGTGAGCGCGATCAGGAACGCCCCGAGACCGATGCCCCAGGAGCCGACATAGAGCCAGGTATAGCTGGCCATCGCATCATAGATCATGCCGCCGGCAATCGGTCCCGTCGCCATGCCAAGGCTGCCGGCCATGGCGGTTCCGCCAATGACCGTTCCCATCATCCGCAGGGGGAAATTCTCGCGGGCAAGCACGGCATAGAGCGGCATGACGCCGGCATAGATGAAGCCGAACAGGGCGGCGACGGCGTAGAACGAGCCAAGCCCTGCGGCGAAGACATAGGCAAGTGCCCCAAAAGCCTGCGCCAGCAGCCCGAGAACCAGCACGCGCTTTGCACCGAAGCGGTCGCCGAGCAGGCCGAAGACGACGCGTCCGCCCATGCCAGCGAGCCCCTCGACACTGTAGATCGAAACGGCCGCCATCACGGGGATACCGCAAGTAATGGCGTAGCTCACCGTGTGAAAGATCGGGCCGGAATGGGTTGCGCAGCAGAAGAAGTTGGTGAGCAGCAGGATAATGAAGAGCGGCGATTTCAGCACCTGGCTCGTCGTCATCGTCGATTGCGCCTCTTCCTCAGGAGAGGCCGCGGCAGCACCGACAGCAAGTACCGGCGCCTGGCGAACGAGAAGCGACACCGGGATCATGATGACCGCGACGACGACCGCGATGATCTGCAGAGCAGTTCTCCAATCGTAGCCTGAAACCAGCCACGCCGCAAACGGCGACATCGTCATCGGGGCCATGCCCATGCCGGCCGAAACGAGCGAAACCGCAAGGCTCCGGTGCGTATCGAACCAGCCGGTAACGCAGGCCATCATCGGCGCGAAGATTGCCGCCGTGGCGGTGCCGACGACGACGCCGAAGACGACCTGGAAGGCGATCAGCGAGGTCGCCCAGCTGGCCGCCAACAGGCTGACGGCCAGAAGCACCGAGCCGATGAGCACGATCGGCCGCGCACCCCAGCGATCGGAGAGACTGCCCCAGGCAATGCTGGCGAAAGCCATCGCCAGAAAGCCGATGGTCATGGCACTGGAGACCCCGGTGACGGACCAGCCGGTATCCCGCGAGATCGGCAGCAGGAAAACAGGAAGTGAGAACATGGCGCCGATCGCCAAGCAGCCAAGCAGGCCGCCAGCCGCCACGATCACCCAACGATAAATCGAATTGCTCATTGCAATCTCCTTGGCAGCGCCCGGTTAGACGGCCGGCAGCGCCGATAACGTGCAAACTGATCACGCAGCAGGTTTGGACGTGCAGAGCACCTCCTCTTGCTGGTTCCTGTAAGACGCAGGCGCCAGCGGAAAGCCGACACCGAAAGTTGCAGATTTTTGTAACTATTGCAGGTTCGCCTCGCATCGCTCGCGGCATGCCTTCGACCCATTTGGATCCAACCCACTTGATTGTGCTTCGAAGGTCCTCTCTGTTGTCCCGTGCCGTTCGAGCAATAGGTAGAGGCCGAAGCACCGTTGGGGGAGTGACAAGTGTGACGGGATTTCGATGGATTCGCTGATTACCGCGGCAGGCCAGGCGCTGGCCGCTGGTGACCTGCTCGGCGTGCTGAAGCGGGTCGCCTTGCGCGACGACCCGCCGGCGCTGGCGCTCCGCGGCATCGCGATGGCTCAGCTCGGAGATCTCGGCCGCGCCAAGACGCTGTTG
The DNA here is from genome assembly GCF_052044795.1 of Ensifer sp. 22521. Lineage (NCBI taxonomy): Bacteria > Pseudomonadati > Pseudomonadota > Alphaproteobacteria > Hyphomicrobiales > Rhizobiaceae > Ensifer > Ensifer sp. 22521. The sequence continues at coordinate 9,244 of NZ_JBQENM010000018.1, read as the reverse complement.
AAGGCGGCGGCGCGCGGCTTCGGCCCGAAGGAGGCCGTGGCCCGCGCGCGATGCATCGTTGCCGAAGCGGAAATCGCCATCGTCTCGCGCGATCTCTCATGGCCGATGAAGGCGCTCGACGCCGCCCGCGCGACGCTCGAAGCCCATGGCGACCACCTCAATGCCGCGCACGCCCGCAATCTCGGCGCCCGCCGCCTGCTGCTGATCGGCCGTCTCGACGAGGCCGAACAGATGCTTGCCGGTGTGGATCCAGGCCGGCTGACACCGCCGGCGAGAGCCACGCACGAGCTTGCGATTGCCGGCATCGCCGTTCGACGATTACAAACCGCTTCGGCGGCCAGCGCCTTCGCCCGGGCAACTGAAGCGGCGCGAGCAACCGACATAGCGGCGCTGGTCGCGGAAGTCGAAGGCGCGGCGCTTGTCCTGAAGACGCCGGCGGCCCGGCTTCTGACCAGGGGAGGCGAGCGCCTGCTGCTGCTCGACGACGTCGAAACCCTGCTCAACTCCGATACCCTGGTGGTCGATGCGTGCCGAAACATCATCCGGCGCGAAGCCTCCGCCGTTTCGCTTGCAACGCGGCCGGTGCTCTTCGCGCTGGCGCGCGCGCTTGGAGAGGCGTGGCCGGCCGACGTCTCACGGCGCGCCTTACTCGTCCGTGCCTTCGGCGCGAAACATGTCGACGAATCCCACCGGGCACGATTGAGGGTCGAGATCGGCCGGCTTCGCGACGAACTCCGCGCTTTCGCGAATATCAGCGCGACCAGCGACGGCTTCCGGCTGGCTCCGCGTGGCGACCACCAGGTCGTGGTGCTTGCGCCGCCGGTCGACGATCGGCACGCGGCGATGCTGGCGCTTCTTGGCGACGGCGAGGCATGGTCGAGCTCCGCTCTCGCCATCGCGCTCGACGCCAGCCCGCGCACGGTGCAACGGGCGCTCGAAGAACTCTCCTCGGAAGGCAAGGTTCTGCCGGTCGGCCGCGGGCGGGCGCGACGCTGGGTGATCCCGCCTGTGCCGACTTTCCCGACAGTCTTGTTACTCCCCGGCCCACTGCCAAGCGATTAGGATTGAGACATGAAACGATCCGAAGCCGAAATCCTCCGCGAATATGGCCCCTTCCCTGGAGCCGACCACATCCATGGCGTCACCTTCGACGGCCGGAACATCTGGTTTGCCTCCGGCGACAAGATCAATGCCCTCGATCCGGAAAGCGGGAACCCGGTGCGCTCGATCGATGTCGCGGCGCATGCCGGTACCGCCTTTGACGGCAAGCATCTGTTCCAGATTGCCGAGGACCGCATCCAGAAGATCGATCCCGAGAGCGGCCGCGTGCTGGCAACGATCCCGGCACCGGGCGGCGGCGGCGATTCCGGCCTTGCCTGGGCGGAGGGAACCCTTTGGGTCGGGCAGCACCGAGGGCGGAGGATCCATCAGATCGATCCCGAAACCGGCGCAATCCTGCGCACCATCGAATCCAAGCGCGTCGTGACGGGCGTCACCTGGGTCGACGGAGAGCTCTGGCACGGCACCTGGGAAGGCGACGACAGCGACTTGAGGCGCGTCGACCCCGAGACGGGATCGGTGCTCGAACGAATCGTGATGCCGCCGGGAACCGGTGTTTCGGGGTTGGAGTCCGATGGCGATGACCGCTTCTACTGTGGCGGTGGCGGAAGTGGAACGATCCGGGCCGTCCGCCGGCCGAAGAAGCATGCTCCCTAGGTTCAACCCTCAGCGCAAGGTCTCCAGCCTGGCCGCTCGTCGAGCAAGCAGCTTGGCAGCCAGCGCCAGCGCCGCAAGCGCGAGGCCGAGTGCGCTGACGCCCGGCCAGGAGCCATAGCTCCAGGCGGCGAAGGACAGGGCCGAACCCGCCGCTCCCCCAAGAAACATGCTGGTCATGAAGACTGTGTTGATACGGCTGCGCGCCGCGGGCTCGAGCGCATAGATGATGTGCTGGTTGGCAATCAGCGCGACCTGGATGCCGATATCAAGCACGATAACGCCAACCACCAGTCCGGCGATCGAGGTCCAGGCTCCGAGTACGACCCAGGCAGCGAGCGTCAGAGCCGCCCCGAACCAGACGACGGACCGAGCACCTCGCCGATCCGCCATCCTGCCGGCGACCGGTGCCGCAAAGACGCCGATTGCCCCGACAATGCCGAACAGACCGGCGGCATCGGCGCCCAGATTGAAACGCGGCGTCGCAAGATAAAGCGCGAGCACGGTCCAGAATGCCGTAAAGGATGCGAAAAGCGCCGCCTGCACCATCGAAGCGAGACGGAGCGCGGGCTCGCGCCGCCAAAGAGTGGCGAGCGAGGCCAGGGCTTCGCGATAGGGCAAACGCGATGCCGGGCGCAGATCCGGCAAGGTCCGAAACATCAGGAACGAAGCTGCAAGTGCGAGAGGCACACTTGCCCAGAACATCTCTCGCCAGCCGGCATGGGCCCCGACAAAGCCGGAGACCGTGCGGCTGAGCAGGATGCCGGTCAAAACTCCGGCCATGACCGTGCCGATCGCCGCCCCGCGTTTGTCAGGCGTGGACAGCATCGCAGCGATCGGGACGATCTGCTGCGCGACGGTGGCGCTTGCCCCAAGCAGCACCGAGGCGGCGATCAGCAATAACGGCGACGGGGCCAAAGCCGCGGCGGTCGCTGCTATCGCGATCGCCAGGAACTGCCCGACGATCAACCGTCTGCGCCGGACGATATCGCCGAGCGGCAATAGAAGCAGCAGCCCGAGCGCGTAGCCGAGTTGCGTCGCCGTCGGAAGCAGGCCGACGGCCGCCTCGCCAGGAAACTCGGCTTCGATGAGCCCCAGCAATGGCTGATTATAGTAGATGTTTGCAACCGCGATGCCGCTGGCGACCGCCATGGCGTAGATGCGGGTTCGACCGAGGCCGGAATGCTTCGTTTCATGGGTAACCATTTCACTTGCCCTTCTCACTGGAGAGATGGGCTTGATCTATCGCCTTATCGAAATTCGCTGTAGTGTCGCAATTATAAATAGCAGAATATCGGATTTCGATACAATGAACCTCGACGAAGTCCTCGTCTTCACCGCAGCGGCAAGCGGCGGCAGCCTCGCCGAGGCCGCGCGACGGCTTGGCATCACCCCCATGATCGCAACCCGGCGGCTCGCCTCCTTGGAGCAGGTGCTTGGCGTCCGGCTGATGCACCGCACGACCCGCTCACTGTCGCTGACGCCAGAGGGCGAAACCTTTCTGCCCTATGCCCAGGGTCTGCTCGAAACCGAACAGCAGGCGCGAACGCTCCTGAGAGGTGACGGGGACGGAGCGACCGGTCTCCTGCGCGTCTCGGCGCCGGTTGCCTTCTCGATCAAGCTGATTGCTCCGCTCCTGCCTTCGCTGCTTGATGATCACCCGGGGCTCAAGGTCTCGCTCGATATGAGCGACACAATGCCTGACCTGGTGGCATGGGGCATTGATTTGGCGATCCGCGTCGCGCGTTTGAAAGATAGCAGTTTGATCGCCAAAAAACTGGCCGAAAACCCGCGTTCCCTCGTCGCCTCGCCATCCTATGTCGAAAAGCATGGGAGCCCGCGCACCAGTGGCGATCTCATCAATCATCAATGCCTGCCGCTGCACGGTGTAAGCCATTGGACCTTTCTGAGCGCCGGGGTCGAGAGGCATGTGCGGCTGCAGAGCCGCTTTTCGTCGACAAGCATCGAAGGATGCCATGCGGCCTGCCTCGCCGGTGCAGGCATCACCCTGCTCTCCGACTGGAATATCGCCGACGATCTCGATGCAGGTCGGCTGATACGCATTCGCCTCGAAGATGCGGCGCCCGAGACATTGGCGATCTGGGCCGTCTACCCGACGACGAAGCTTGTCGCACCCAAGGTACGCGTCTTCATCGACCGGTTGATGGGGGCACTTGGCAAAACCGCAAAGGGAAACGCTTGAACGACAGAACCCGCACCGCGATCAACACGGTGCGGGCACCAAGATTTGTCCCGGCACGGTCCGCGGTAACCGAGACGCCGCGGATCATGCCAGCGCTTTAGGCCTTGATGAAGGCAAGCAGGTCAGGATTGATGACATCGGCATGGGTCGTCAGCATTCCATGTGGATACCCTTCATAGACCTTTAGCGTGCCGTTCTTCAGGAGCTTGACGGCAAGCCGCGCCGAATCGTCGATCGGAACGATCTGATCGTCGTCGCCATGCATGACCAGCGTCGGCACGTCGATCGCCTTGAGGTCCTCGGTGAAGTCGGTTTCCGAGAAAGCCTTGATGCCCTCGTAATGCGCCTTGGCGCTGCCCATCATACCCTGCCGCCACCAGTTCTGGATGACGCCTTCGGATGTTTCAGTCCCCGGTCGGTTGAATCCGTAGAAGGGACCCGCCGGAACATCGCGGAAGAACTGAGCGCGATTGGCGGCAAGCGCGGAACGGAAGCCATCGAATACCTCGATCGGCAGGCCACCGGGATTGTTCGCGGTCCTCACCATGATCGGCGGAACGGCACCGACCATGATCAGCTTGGCGACCCGTCCCGCACCGTGGCGTGCAACGTAAGCCGCCGCCTCGCCGCCACCCGTGGAGTGACCGATGTGGATGGCATCACTGAGTTCGAGCTTGAGGACCAGTGCCGCGACGTCCTTCGCATAGTGCGCGATATCATGACCTTCGCTCACCTGTGCCGAGCGCCCATGACCGCGGCGGTCGTGAGCAATGACGCGATAGCCCTTGTTGACGAAATAGAGCATCTGCGCGTCCCAATCGTCTGCCGACAACGGCCAGCCATGGTGAAAGACGATTGGCTGGCCCGAGCCCCAATCCTTGTAGAAGATATCGACGCCGTCTTCAGTCCTGACGAAGTTTTCGGTCATGGGAACGGTTCCTTTGCTTGGGTTCTAGTGTTTGTGTCTTCCTGGCACGTTCCGCGGCACCGGATGGACGCCATGGAACGCAACCCACGTCAACCGAGCTGCGGCCGGTTGATCGCGAGAAGGTGGTGTACGACCGGCGCCGCCGGCCCTTTGTGAAAACGACGAACATCTTCCTGGACATCGGCATCGGCTTTGGACACGCGCTTGTGCTGGCGCAGATGTTCGGCCCAGGATTCGACCATGAACCACTCAACCATGCGGCCGGTGTCAGCCGCGTCCTCGGTGACGCCCCAACCATAGGCGCCATCACGGCGGCGCTCATGCGACAGGCGGGCGAGCGCCTTCAGGAACTCGGAGCGGTCCGCCTTGTCGACCGTGTACTCGATCAGCACGAGGACGGGGCCTCTGTCGTGTTCGACGAGCTCGCTGGTCAACGGCTCCGGCCAATGGTTGGAAGGGATGAGATCCGCCTCGCCCTTCGGCAGTTTCATGGCATGGAAGGCGAGCCCGACGCAGAGCAGGCCGATAGCCGCCACCGTCAGAGTGAACGGGATGCCGATGGCCTCCCCGATGGCGCCCCAGGCAAGGCTGCCGCCGGTCATCGCCCCGTTGAAGACGGTAAGATAGACGGCGAGCGTGCGCCCTCGCACCCAGTTCGGCAGGATCGCCTGCGCGGTGCTGTTGAGCGTCGTCAGTGCGGTGATCCAGGCGGCGCCGCAAACGAGCAACGCGACAACCGCCACCCATTGCGCCGGCGCGAAGGAGAGCACGCCCATCACGGCGGCCGTGAGCACCGCGGAAAGCAAAAGCAGCCCGTCGGCATCCATCCGGGCACGCAGGCGCGGCATCACCAGCGCGCCGCCGATTGCACCCGCGCCGACGGCACCGAGCAGGATGCCGTAGAAGCTGGCGCCACCGCCGAGAAGCTGGCGGGCGACCAACGGCAGCAGGGCCCAGATCGCGCTCGAAAATGCGAAGAACACGGCGGCACGCAGCAAGACCACGTGCAGCTCGCGACTGGCGCGTGCGTAGCGCAACCCCGCCCGGAAGGCGCCAAAGAAGCGTTCCGCGAGAACATCGTCCTCCGATACACCGCGCCGCCACCACAGGAGCGCCGCGATCACGAAGACATAGCTGATGACATCGACGCCATAGGTGACGGCTGCTCCGGACCAGGCGAGCAGCAGGCCGCCAAACGCCGGACCGATCGCGCGGGCGATGTTGATGCCGAGCGAATTCAGCGCCACGGCGCCCTTGACGTCCTGCCTCGAGACGAGCTCTGGCACGATCGCCTGCCAGGTGGGGGCGACCAGGGCCGCCCCTATGCCGCCGACGAAGGTCAGCGCGATCAGCGAGCTCACGGACTGCAGGCCCGTGGCGGAGAGAAACAGCAGGCAGAGGCTCGTCAAAGCTAGCAGAAACTGCACCAGGATCAGGAATTTGCGCCGATCGAGAATATCCGAGAGAACCCCTGCAGGAATGGCGAGCAGGAAGATCGGCAGCGTCGCCGCCGCCTGGACCATGGAAACGGCGGCCGGCGACGCCGACAGGTCCGTAACGAGCCAGGAGCTGGCGACATCACGGATGAAACTGCCGGTATTGCCGATGATCGTCGCCACCCACAGGACCGCAAAGACCTTCTGCCGCAACGGCGCAAACGTCCCTGCGCCCTCTTTCGCTGCCGTCATTGCCCAGCCTTTCCTGCGGATGCCCGTTCACGAAGATCGTAGCAGGCGACGAGCAGGAAGGCACCGCTGAGGCCGAGATGCTCGAAGAAGCCGTTCGTCGCCATCGCACGCTCCATGCCGGGCGGAAATTCCCAGAAGCGAAACGCGAGGAAGGTGGCGGCAAGCGTGAAAGCCGCAAGCGCGCTGGCAGCCGCCCAGCGATAGAAACCTATGAGAATGAGGGCCGACATCAGAAGCTCGAAAACGATGACCCCGACGGCAAAGAGCGGCGCCGGATGCAGGCCGAAGTGATCCATCTCGGCAAGCGCACCCGGAAAGTCGAAGATCTTCGTCAGCGGCCCCTGGATATAGGCCGAGCAAAGCGCCAACAGGCCGACGAAGACGATCCATCGCCCGGCGTGGCTTGGCCGCAGGCGGGCAGCGAGATGTTTTTCGAGAGAAGACAGGCTCAGCATTTTGTTTCCTTGTTAGACGGTCTTCGACTTAACGGGCGGCTTGGCCGCCTTCATCGGGTCTGCGGCCATTTCGAATTACTGAACGCGGTCCGCGAAATGCCCTTGTAATAGGCACCCGCCTTCGGCGGCGATTGGTTCACCACGACCTTCGCCCAGGAGGGTCGCTTGTTATCCTTTGCGGGTGCACCATCGTCGCCGAGTGCGGCCGACGAAGTGATCAGGATGGAGGCTGCCAATGCGGCGGCGCCGACGATCGTTTTCATTTTGCGCCCTTCCGCTATCGTCACACGGCCCAGCAGGAGCAGCCGAGTGCGCCGAAGAAGCCCTTGAGATCGGCGATCGGCAGCTTTGACGTCCAGGCGCCGGCATGGTCGTGTCCATGCACGCCGCAATTGCTGGCGCAGCCGCACGCGGTGATCGCCGTGCGGCGGAGCGAGTTCTTGCCGGCACCATCGGGCTCGCCCCAGGCGGCATAGCCGCCGAAGGTGCGAACCGGCGACCAGTCGGGCATCGCCGGCGGCACCGGATTCTCGTCGTGGGAAGCGAAGTCGCCGGCCGCATAGACGACCTTGCCGCCGACCATCGTCAGCTCCGAGGTCAGGAACGAGATCTCGTCCTCGGAACAAGTGAAGTAATCCTTGTTCGGCACGATCAGGTCGGCAAACTGTCCCGTCTCGATCCGGCCCTTCTTGCCCTCCTCGTTGGAGAACCACTGCACCTTCTCGGTCCACATCCTCAGCGCCGTCTCGCGATCGAGGCAGTTGGCGCGCGGATAGAGCTGCAGGCCGCCGATGGTCTTGCCGGTCACCATCCACGACAGCGAGACCCAAGGGTTATAGGAGGCGACGCGGGTGGCATCGGTGCCGGCGGACACGTTGACGCCCTTCTCCAGCATGCGCCTGATCGGCGGCGTCGCTTCGGCCACGCCGTGGCCGTAGCGCTCGACGAAATATTCGCCCTGGTAGGCCATGCGGTGCTGGGTGGCGATGCCGCCGCCAAGCGCGGCGATCCGGTCGATCGACCGGTCGGAAATCGTCTCGGCATGGTCGAAGAACCAGTTCAGGCCGTCGAGCGGGATATCCTTGTCGACCTTCTCGAACACGTCGAGCGCGCGGCTGATGGTTTCGTCATAGGTCGCATGCAGCCGCCAGGGCCAGCGGTTCTCGGCCAGCACCCGCACGACCTCTTCGAGTTCGCCCTCCATCTCCGGCGCCATCTCCGGGCGCGGCTGGCGGAAGTCCTCGAAGTCGGCGGCCGAAAACACCAGCATCTCGCCGGCGCCATTGTGGCGGAAGTAGTCGTTGCCCTGCTTGTATTTGACCGATGAGGTCCAGTTCAGAAAGTCTTGCTTCTCTTCCTTCGGTTTCTGGGTGAAGAGATTGTAGGCCAGGCGAACGGTCAGCTGATCGTCGTCCGACAGTTTCTGGATGACGGCGTAGTCGTCCGGATAGTTCTGGAAGCCGCCGCCGGCGTCGATGACGCTGGTGACGCCGAGCCGGTTGAGCTCGCGCATGAAGTGGCGGGTGGAGTTGACCTGGTAGTCGAAGGGCAGTTTCGGTCCCTTGGCCAAGGTCGAATAGAGGATGCCGGCATTGGGCTTGGCCAACAGCAGCCCGGTCGGGTTGCCGTTGGCATCGCGGGTGATCTCGCCGCCCGGCGGGTTGGGCGTGTCCCTGCCATAGCCGACCGCCCTGAGGGCGGCGCCGTTCAAGAGCGCCCGGTCATAGAGATGCAACAGGAACACCGGCGTCTCCGGGGCGACCGCATTGATCTCGTCGATGGTCGGCAGCCGCTTTTCGATAAACTGGTGTTCGGTAAAGCCGCCGACGACGCGCACCCATTGCGGCGCCGGCGTGATCGCCACCTGGCGCTTCAGCATCGCCATCGCATCGGCGAGCGAACGCACGCCGTCCCAGCGCAGTTCCATGTTGAAGTTGAGGCCGCCGCGCACGACGTGGGTGTGGTTGTCGTTGAGGCCCGGCAGCACGCGCTTGCCCTTGAGGTCGATCACCTGTGTGCCCGGGCCGGCCAGCACCATGATCGTCCGCTCGTCGCCGACGGCCAGGAACTTTCCGTCCTTGATGGCAACGGCGCTTGCCGTCGGGTTGGCGCGGTCGAGCGTGGTGACAAGGCCGTTGTGCAGGATCAGGTCGGGCGTCATCGAGGTGTCTCCAGTCTGTTGGGCGTGTGTCGCGGTTGCCCTACCCAAGGCTAGGGCGGCGGCGGTTGCACCGAGAAACGAGCGTCGTGTCGGCAT